>WFYK01000113.1 GCA_015490105.1 Aquificaceae bacterium
TGATAGCCCTACCTATAGCTACTCTCTGCTGTTCTCCTCCGGAGAGCTGACTCGGTTTGTGATTTATTCTGTGGGAAAGTCTAAGCATACCCAGAATTTCTATAGCTTCTTCTTCCGGATTTTCCTTTCCGACCAAACGTCCTATAAGGGTCAGGTTTTCGAGAACGGAAAAATCCTCAAGAAGGTAATAAAACTGAAACACGTAAGCTATCTTTCCTTTCCTAAATAGGGCAAGTTGATTTTCCGAAAGCTCATCTATTCTCACACCCATAACTTCCACGGATCCCTCCGTAGGCTTTTCCAAGCCGCCTATGATGTGCAAAAGGGTGCTTTTGCCTGAACCGGAAGGTCCCATTAGACCTACAAATTCACCTTCCTTTATACTCAAGTCGATGCCTTTAAGAGCCTTGGTCCCGTCGGGGAAGATCTTCCAAACCCCTTGTAGTTTTACCACAGAGGGTTAAGATAACATATATGGAACGGGTTGAGGAGTTTACTTTCAATATTAAGAAATTTATGTCCAACTTGGAATCCGCCCCCGAAGAAGATATAGAGGAACTACGCAGGTGGCTCGGCAGGAACGAAAAGCGCTTTATGTGTATTCTCGAGCATCACTTTTCCTTCGATGAAAATACACACCTTATAGAGGATTGTGAAAAGGACCGTTGTATGGTCCACTGGTTAAAAATTTACAAATACATAAACATCCTCGGAATCCAGCTGAATTTGACCGTTTACCCCGTGATCCTGTGGGACATACCTATCCCCGGGGCCCGCAGGGTAATATACAACGCTCAGTTCCGCTACAAGAAAGGTTGGATTTCCAAAAAAGAAACTATCCAGATCGATGGGAAAGACCTTCAAGATTTTGTGCTTGCAAAGTTCCCAAAAGATGGACTTTACATAGCCCACAAACTCCAAACCGAGATTATAAAACTCGCGGACTATATAATCAGCACGGTATTTTCAAAGATAATGAAGTGCGAAGGGATTAAAGAAATAATGGTGTAAACTGAATAGCCCAGCTCATTGTTTTACCAGCCCCGAAAACTATAATAACTTCCGTTGTGAAGGAGCGCTGGAAAGCGTTAGCAAATTTGCTTGAAGACGAGTTTGACATAGAGATTCAGCCTTCTTACGAAGGTTGGGGTGCGGGTTATGACCCTAAATATTTGCCTTTGCTTGAAATGTGGGCAAGGGGGGAGGTTGACAGCGTCCCGCCCGCGGTAAGAACTCCGAGGGGAGTAGTTTTCAACGTAGTGGAACTCATGAAAAAACCTGAAGACTACGCTATAAATGCGGTAAGACACGAAGTTAGCTATCTTTTAAATACCCACTTCCCCCACTGGCGCTTTGGCCAACGGGAAGTCTTCAGAGCGGGTTATGTGCCCGTGTCCTTTTTAGTTTTGTTTTCCGTTCTTGAGAGTTTGAAAGCGGATGAGAGGATCATTTCTAAGGTTCCTTCCGCCTCTTATTCTCTGAAAAACCGCATCAAGGATGTAATAAAAAACCTATCTCCAAACTATCCTCATCACCAGCTGGCTTTAGCCCTTATCTATAAGTGGCTCGGAGAGGAGAGCCCTTTCCCCCAAGAGGTTCAAAGGGTAGCCGACTCATTAGAGAAAAGTTTTTTTGAGTATCTGAAGGAAGAAGACCCCAACTTCGCTTACGACATAGTTATGGAGGACCTTTGGCCCAAGTTCAGAACCCTCGTGGATCAAGCCAAGGATCTCAACTACGTGGACCTTCTGCTGGATGAAGCAAGGGGAAGAAAACGACAGGATGCCCACAAGGGAAGAATAATGACCGACATACTAAAGAAGCTCCCTGACAATTTGAGGGAAGTAGTTCAAAGCTATAAGGATGGAGTTTCCACGGATATTCCGCCTACCGAAAGGAAGGAGATACTCAAGGCTCTTTCCTCCTTGCAAGACTGGATGAAAGATTACCTGAAGCAGATGAGCTACCTTGACATGCTCGAAAGAGATGTTGCCTTCGTCAGGCACTTCCTACCCAAGACATTAGAGGTAGATATCGAACACAGAGGTTTCCTAAGCTTCATCTTCAAAGGGTGGGAAGAAGAGAGTGCTTCAGCAAATTCCAGCATGAGGCTTCAGCAGGAGGAAAAAGACCTCTCGGAAATGGATAGAAAATACAAAAAAGAACACGGCTTGACGGAGGAAGAGTTCAAAAGATACAAAATGATCGTCAAAAGCATACTTCCCTACGTTGATCACTTCAGGAGGAAGTTTGATAACCTCTTACCCAAAGAAGAAGAACTGTGGGGAGGAAGCTACCTGAAAGGCAAAAGACTCAACTTCAAAAGACTTCCCATAGAGGTTCCTATCCGCAGGGGCAAAATCTACGCACGCAGGGAAATACCCGATAGGAAGGAGCTCGTCTTTGAACTCCTCATAGATATATCCAGTTCCATGAAAAAAGAGGAAAAAATCCTGAACGCTTTAAGAGCTTTAATCCTCGTTTCCGAGGTTCTAAACAGCTTGGGTATGCCCTTTTCAATAAAGGTTTTCAACGAAAACGTCTACGATCTTAAAGCCTTTGAAGAAGACTACAGGAGTGCTAAACCGAAACTCATGGAACTCCTCTCTAACGTAGGAGGAGGAACGGATCTGGGAAAAGCTATAAACGTAGGAGCGGACAGCTTGGAGCTGTTTACAAAGAAAAGCCACAGGAGGGGGATAATGATCCTCTTCACCGATGGGGAACCCACTAAAGGGCTAAAGGGTGAAGATCTAAAAAGCCTGATCTCTCAGATAAAGAGGAAGGTTCCCACCGTCGGGGTAGGAGTGGGGCAGGCCACTTCGATGGTGAAGGAATACTTTGAAAAAACGGGAATAAGCGTAGACGACATTTCAAAGCTTCCTTCCGCTTTCTCTTTCGTAGTTGAAAATCAACTCAGACGCTTGCTATCGGTAAATTAATACTTCCTTTCTGTGGGTTGAAACTTGGTTATCCTAACAGGTATATACTCGATTTTCAGATCTCCGTTCTCATAGTAAACGAGGGTGTGCTTGAGAAAGTTTTTATCGTCCCTTTCAGGGTAGTCTTCCCTTGAATGCCCGCCTCTTGATTCTCTCCTGTTTAAAGCACAGAGAGCTACCGCCCTTGCCAGTTCAAGCATGTTCCTGAGCTCTAAAGTCTCTATAAGGTTCGTGTTAAAGACTTTAGATTTATCCACAACGGGTATGTTTTCCCACCTTTGCAAGAGCTCCGAAAGCTCCTCGTAAGCTTCCTTGAGAGATTTCTCATCTCTAAATATTCCCATCTTCGCCCACGTTATTTCCCCCATCTGAGCCCTTATTTCTGCTAAGGACTCTTTACCTTCCCTCTTGAGGAGGTTTTCTATCAAGTCCTTACCGGTGGAGGTTTCTCCTTCACTTACATTCAAGAAGTCTACTTCCTTTACGAACTCCCTTACCGCTTGACCGCAGTATTTTCCGAAGACTATCAGTTCAGTAAGAGAATTCCCTCCTAATCTGTTTGCTCCGTGGACGGAAACACACGCACACTCCCCCACCGCGTAGAGACCTTCTATGGAAGTTTGAGATGTTTTGTAATCCACTACGTGGATACCACCCATGCAGTAGTGGGCGGTAGGTCTTATAGGGACAAGATCTTTGACCGGATCCACCCCTTCGAAATCTATAGCAAGTTGTCTTACTTGAGGGAGTCTCTCCTTTATTTTCTCTTCTCCTAAGTGTCTGAGATCCAAATACACATAAGCTCTCGCACCCTCTCCCACACCTCTGCCTTCCCTTATTTCAAACTCTATGGCACGGGATACCATATCCCTGGGAGCGAGCTCCATCTTCTCGGGTGCGTATCTTTTCATAAAACGCTCACCCAAGCGGTTTACCAAATAGCCTCCTTCACCCCTGCAAGCTTCAGAAAGAAGTATTCCTGTCTTTGCAAGCCCCGTAGGGTGAAACTGTATAAATTCAACATCCTTTAAGGGAACGCCTCTTCTCAAAGCTACCGCTTGGCCGTCTCCCGTATTTCCTACCGCGTTTGTGCTCCTGAACCAATAGATCCTCGCAAATCCGCCGGTGGCCAGAACAACCGCCTTAGATCTAATGAAAATTACCTCTCCCCTTTTGATATCGTAGAGGGAAACACCCTTTACTCTTCCCCCGTCGTGGATAAGGTCAAGAAGGAAGAATTCATTGAAGAAGTCTATATTTTCCTTGGATAAGGCTTGTTCGAACAGGGTATGCAGAAGGACGTGTCCCGTTTTGTCCGCCGCGTAAACCGTTCTCGGGAAGGAAGCTCCGCCGAAAGGTCTCTGGGCTATTCTTCCGTCTTCTAAACGCGAGAAAGGAACTCCCCATCTATCGAGTTCGTAAATGATCTCTGGAGCTTTCTCGGTCATAAAGAATACAGCGTCCTGATCCGCTAAAAAGTCGGATCCCTTTATAGTATCGAAAGCGTGAGCCTCTGGGTTGTCGTCGGGAACTACGTTTCCAAGAGCAGCGTTCATACCTCCTTGTGCAGCACCTGTATGGGATCGCGTCGGATAAACTTTAGAGACAACCGCAACCTTCAAAGAAGTATCCTGAGCTATTTCAATAGCGGTCCTCAGCCCAGCTCCGCCACCGCCGATGACTACCGCGTCGTAACTTACCACCGTCATAGGAGCTTATTATATGGTTAAAATATGAAAGTGCGCTTATATTTAGAACAGCTACAGATTAAGAAAGTTTTATGCCTAATTTCTACAATTGTGCTAACTTTTTCCTGTGGAGGGGAAAAATCTTCGGAGATATTCTCCAGTGTTGAGCTCCAAATATCCATAGATCCTCCTTCGGTAAATGCTGATGTAGCCTTTTGGTTTAACTCTGATAACGATGAAAACAATACCTGCGATGAATATACTATAAATCCCACTCAAGTAAACATTTATGTGTCAGTGAAACCGCTTGCGGGTATTGATACTCAAGGAGTAATACCATC
>WFYK01000114.1 GCA_015490105.1 Aquificaceae bacterium
GAGGATAGCAGATCTCGAAAGGTGGGGAGTGAACTTCGACAAGGAGGATGGTAAATTCTTAACGACTACAGAGGGAGGTCATTCGAGAAGGCGAGTTTTAAAGGTAAAGGACTTCACCGGTAAAGAGATCCACACAAAACTCGAAAGGAGAGCTAAGGACCTCCATATACCCTTCGTTCAAGGTGAGCTTCAGGAGATCCTCGGTGACGGCAAGGTAGAAGGGATCATCTACGCGGATCCTGAGGGAAGGCTGAGATTTATAAGGACCACGATCATCGTTTTGGCTACAGGAGGAGCTTCTTCCATATTTCTCTACACCTCCAACCACGAGAAGGTAAGGGGTGATGCGATAGCTATAGCCTTCAGGGCAGGGGCAATTTTGAAAAATCCTGAATTTGTTCAATTTCACCCTACTGTGGTAAAGGGAACAAACTTTCTGATCTCGGAAGCGGTCCGAGGTGAAGGTGCCCACCTTGTAGATGAAAGAGGGGAGAGGTTCGTAAACGAGCTCGAACCAAGAGACGTTGTCGCAAGGGCCATATACAGGAAGATCCTTTCAGGAAGTAAGGTGTTTTTGGACTTCAGACCGCTTGTTGAGAAGGGTGTAAGGATAGAGGATCGTTTTCCCACGATTTTCAAATTTCTAACCGACAAGGGCATAAACCCATACAGTGAACCCGTGGAAATACACCCCGCTTCCCACTACTATATCGGAGGGATAGCGGTTGATACCTTCGGGAGAACTTCTTTAAAAGGCCTCTACGCAGTGGGTGAGTGTTCCTGCACAGGCGTTCACGGAGCCAACAGACTGGCTTCCAACTCCCTGTTGGAGGGAGTAGTCTTTGGTTATAGAACCGCCTACGGGATAGCTCTTGACCTGCCTCGACTCAAGTCCTCCGATGCACATTTTAAAAACCCGAAACCATTGGTTGAGAGTGCTGACTTGAGTATAAAAGAGCTTAGAAAACTCCTTTGGGAAAAAGCGGGTCTGGAAAGGGAAGGCAAGAGCCTGCAGGAGGCTAAAGAGTTCATAGAAAGTAAACTTGCTGAATTTTACGGAAAAACGGTTTCCCCGAAGTTAAGATCAAAGATAGACATATTCCTGATCTCTCTTCTTACCGTGGAAGGAGCCTTAAGGAGGGAAGAGAGCAGGGGTGTTCACTACAGGAAAGACTTTCCCTACGAGAGGGAGATCTTCAGAAGGGATACGATCTTGGGAAAGGATGATGTCTTTGTGTTAAAATCCTCAGCATGAAGGATGAGGAGGTTCCTTCCATTACCTTCTCCATATCCTTTCCCTTCGTAAAGTGGCTCAGAGATTACTCTAAGGAAGCCTTTACGAGGGATCTGATCGCGGGTATCACCGTAGCCGCGGTATACGTTCCCCAATCCATGGCTTATGCCCTTTTGGCGGGAATGCCTCCTATAACGGGACTTTATACCGCCTTCATAGCAACCATAGTTGCCGCACTCTTTGGGAGTTCCCGCTTCCTAAATACGGGACCCGTTGCGATGACCTGTCTTCTTTCCGCGTCGGTCCTCTACGGCCTTCAGCTTGAACCTCAAACAGATCAATGGGTCATGTATATGGGTCTTTTGGCCCTTATGGTAGGTTTCATCAGACTGATGATAGGCCTTTTTAAACTCGGTTTCATCGTAGATCTCATCTCTCACAGCGTGGTCATAGGCTTTACAAGTGCGGGTGCCATGGTAATTGCTTTATCTCAGTTCGGACATCTCTTCGGATTTCCTATAGAGAGGACAACTCATATAATCAACGTTCTCATAGATATCGTAAAGAAAATAGGCATGACAAATCCCTACACTTTGAGCATAGGGGTTTTGGCTTTTGCAATCATAATGATCTCACGCAAGATAAACAGATATATTCCCGGCGCGCTTATAGCGGTTATCGTAACCTCCCTCCTCGTTTACTACTTCAACCTCGACAAGAAAGGTGTAACCATAGTCGGTGATGTTCCTCAAGGTTTGCCAGATCCAAGTGCACCTCCCTTGGACTTTTCCACGATGACCTCCATGATGGGAGGAGCACTGGTAGTTGCCATGTTCGGTCTCATAGAAGCGGTTGCCATAGCCAAAACCCTCGCGGTGAGGGTAGGAGACAGATGGGATTCAAACCAAGAACTGATAGGTCAGGGACTTGCAAACATAGCGGTATCTTTCTTTAAAGGTTTCCCTGCGGGAGGATCCTTTTCCAGATCCTCTCTCAACTTCGCCCTTGGTGCCAAAACACCTTTGGCAAGTGTAATATCAGGAGGCCTTGTAGGGCTTACCCTCTTATTTTTGGCACCCTACTTCTATTACCTTCCCAAGGCTACTCTGTCCGCCATAGTCCTTTCCGCGGTAATAAACCTCATAAAGCCTTGGGA
>WFYK01000115.1 GCA_015490105.1 Aquificaceae bacterium
CTTTTATGAGTGGGCTTGTTTCACCGCCCAGCAGTCTGCGGAGAAGGCTATAAAGGCACTCGGTATGAAGGCCGGTCTTGACCTTTGGGGACACTCTTTGACAGCTATGCTGAAAACACTCAAAACCGTTCTTGATGTTCCTGAGAGAATAGAAAATCTCGCCAAGATCCTCTTTACCTTTGAAGAGGCAAAGGAGGCGGTGAATGCGTCACGTGAAATCCTCAGGTTCTGTAAAGGCTATCTATGTGGGAAACTTAAAATTATTTGTTGTGGCTAACAGATCGTTGGACTGGCTGAGGCAGGCAGAAGAGGATCTAAAGCATGCAGAATATTCTTTCAAAATAGGAGATTACGAATGGGCTTGCTTTGCGTCACAGCAGTCCGCTGAAAAGGCAATTAAGGCTTTGCATTTACATTTAGGGCAAGAAGCGTGGGGACATGTGATAGCAAAGCTGCTTAAAGAACTGCCTATGGATGTTCCAGAAGATCTCATAGATAAAGCCAAAGTCTTAGACGCTTACTATGTATCTACAAGATATCCGAACGGTTTCCCCGAAGGGGCTCCTTTTGAGCATTTTGGAAAGCTTCAAGCACAGGAGGCTATAAAGTATGCCGGTGAGATCCTTGAATTCGTCCGTTCTAAAATGGGTCTCCAAGGATAAGGTGATCGAAGCATTTTTGCAGTGGGTTGACAATATCTATGCAAGCAGAGATGATGTAGTCAGAGTGGGCTATTTTGGATCCTACGCGCGTGATGATTGGGGTGTGGGGAGTGATCTTGATGTGATAATTATTCTAAAGAAAAGCTCCCAGCCGCATTGGAGAAGAAGCCTTGAATTTGATACAACAAGTCTTCCCGTCCCGGTGGACTTGCTGGTTTACACGATTGAAGAAATAGAACATCTAAAGGGAACGAAGTTTTACGAAGATGTTATTAAAAAAGAAGTTGTCTGGGTAAAACCTTAAAGTTAGGAGATGCTATGTCTGGAATACTTCTTCCAGATTAAGTTTAAATCCTTTTATTATCTTTGACGATACTTCCCTTTTACCTTCGACCAAACATCCTTCATCGTAAAGCTCGTATTTTTCTTCCTCATTTAGAACAAGAACCTCAACGCATTTCATTTCAGGGTAAACTATCCAAAACTCCTTGACTCCGGACTTTTCGTAGACATTTCTTTTCAAAACCGTATCCCTTCCCAAGGAGGAAGGGGAAACTATTTCTATTACAAGATCAGGGGCACCCTTTATAGCTTTCTCTCCTACTATATGTTTTCTTTCTTCAAAAATGAAAACTATGTCGGGTTGAAAGACGTTGTGCTCGTCAAGGACTACATCAATGGGTGTATAATAAACCACGCCGAGCTTTTTCTTTTTAACATAACTCCACAGGGCGAACCCAATATTTCTCGAAACCGCTTGATGGTAAGGAACAGGTGCAGGTGACATAAGGAGTTCCCCTTCAATGATTTCATACCTTTTGTCGTCCTCAAGCTTGAGGTAGTCCTCATAAGACCAAGGTTTTTCTTTTGTTCGCATCATGTTAAATTATAGGAGGCGAAAAATGAAAATAGTAGCCATAATTCAGGCAAGGGTCGGATCCAGCAGGCTCCCAGGCAAGGTTCTTCTTCCTCTATGGGACAAGACGGTTTTAGAGCATGTGGTGGAAAGAACGGCCAAATCCAAGCTCGTTGACGAGGTGATAATTGCAACCACCATGAAGAGGGAAGACCTGCCCGTAGTTCGGTTAGTTTCAAATATGAGCTTTAGGGTCTTTGCGGGTTCGGAGAAGGACGTTCTTGACAGATACTATCAGTGTGCCCGTCTCGTGCAGGCTGATCACATAGTTAGAATAACCGCATGATCTGTATCCAGACGGTTTTGACGTCACAGTTTTTACCTTTGATATCCTAAGGAAAGCTTGGAAAGAGGCTCGGCTTTTATCTGAAAGGGAGCATGTTGTCCCTTATATGTTCAAAATAGCTAAAAATATTGAAAAGGTCGTATGCCCGGAAGACTTATACCACGTTCGCTTAACCTTAGACAGACCAGAGGATTATGAAGTTTTAAAGAGAGTCTTTGAAGGTGTTTACGCTAAGAAGAAGGACTTTTCCTTTGAAGATGTAATGGAATTTTTAAAGCAAAATTCCGATATACTCAAGATGAACGCCCACATAGACAGGGATGAAGGCTATAAGAAATCTCTGCGTGAAGATAGGGAGCTTAGTCAAGAGGAGATAGAGAGGCTAACATGAAGGGGCAAAAGCTTTACGAAGAGGCTAAAAAGATAATCCCCGGAGCGGTTCAGCTTTTTTCCAAAAGGGCGGAGCTATTTCTCCCCGGTCTTTGGCCCTCCTACTACTCAAGGGCAAAAGGGTGCAGGATTTGGGATCTTGATGGAAACTCTTACCTTGACTTCAGCCTTATGGGTGTTGGAACCGCAGTTCTCGGATACGCAAGGAAGGAGGTAGACGAGAGCGTAATAAAGGCTATAAGA
The DNA here is from genome assembly GCA_015490105.1 of Aquificaceae bacterium. Taxonomy (GTDB): domain Bacteria; phylum Aquificota; class Aquificia; order Aquificales; family Aquificaceae; genus Hydrogenivirga. The sequence continues at coordinate 2,498 of WFYK01000115.1, forward strand.
AAGGTAAATCTAACCACTCTAAATGCCCCCGAAGAGGTAGAACTTGCCAAAAAGCTCATAGAACTCCACCCTTGGGCGGAGATGGTGAGATTTGCCAAAACCGGCGGAGAGGCTATGGCGATAGCGGTTCGCATCACAAGGGCAAAGACCGGAAAAGACGTGGTTCTCTTTTGCGGATACCACGGCTGGCACGACTGGTATCTGTCCGCCAACCTTCTCGGAAAGGACACCCTAAAGGAACATCTC
>WFYK01000116.1 GCA_015490105.1 Aquificaceae bacterium
GCCTCCCAACGATCCCGTTATAAGGGAGAGGCTCGTTAAATACTTTGACCCTCTTCCCTTCTGGTATCCTCCCTTTGAGGAGGAGGTCAGCGGAGATGAATACCCCCTTTACGCCTTCACCGCAAGACCCCAGTGGATGTATCACTCTTGGGACTCTCAGAATGCATGGCTCAGGCAAATATCCACGAGAAACTTCCTCTATATGAACCCCAAAACCGCGGAAAAGCTCGGCATAAAGCACCTTGATTGGGTGTGGGTTGAGTCAAGGGTAGGTAAGGTCAAGTGTCAGGTGTTCTTAACCGAAGCCACCGAACCCAACTCGGTTTGGACTTGGAACGCAATAGGTAAGATGGCGGGAGCTTGGGGACTCAAGCCCGACGCGGAAGAAGCCCATCAAGGGTTCCTCCTCAACCACGTGATACCTCACTCCATAAAGATAGGAACGCGGGAGATCTTCTACGGAGATCCCATAACGGGACACCTCGCTTGGTTTGACACCAAGGTCAAGGTCTACAAGGCGGAGGACCAAAAGCCCGAAACCTACCCCGAATTCAAGGTGGAACCCCTGCCCTACATAAAGGAGAGGTGGGTAGAGGTCCTGAGGTATAAGCCGTGAGGGTAAAGGAAAAGAAGACCCTTAAAGATTACGAAGCTCTCCCTGAAGGGGCACCCTATCAGCTCGTAGAGGGCGAGCTGGTGATAAGTCCGGCGCCAGGTCCTTTCCATCAAGAACTGCTTAAAAGGGTATTTTTAAAGTTTTACAAAGCTGTCGAAGAGGCGGAAAAAGGTAAGGTTCTCTTTGCTCCTATAGACGTCTACCTTGACGGGGAGAACGCCTTCCAACCCGATCTGGTGGTTCTCCTAAAAGGGTCTGAAAGTAAGATTTCCGAAAAAGGAATAGAGGGTGCCCCCGACTTGGTTGTTGAAGTTCTTTCTCCTTCCACCGCCTACTACGATATGAAGAAGAAAAAGGCGGTTTACGAAAGGAGCGGTGTTAAAGAATACTGGATCGTTGATCCCGAAATGGGGGAAGTTGAAGTTTACGTTAACGAGGGGGGATCTTTCAGGCTTTTTTCTAAAAGCAAGGAACAAGGTAGGGTAAGGTCCGCTCTTTTGCAAGACTTTGAAGTAGACCTTAAAGAACTTTTTGAGGAGGTGCGCTGATGCCTCAGTATGCGCTTGTTATAGATCTCAATACATGTGTGGGTTGTCATGCTTGTGCTACTAACTGCAAGGAGTGGAACACTCAGGCTGCTTTCGGACCCCTTTCTGACTACGATCCCTACGGTGCTCACCCTTCAGGTGTTTGGTATAACAGGATAATGACTTACGAAACGGGAGAGTTCCCCGACACTCAGGTCTTCCACCTACCCAAGTCTTGCCTTCACTGTCAGGATGCACCCTGCGTTCCCGTTTGTCCTACCGGAGCGAGCTACAAGAGGGAGCAGGACGGAATAGTTCTGGTCAACTACGATGACTGTATAGGTTGTAAGCTCTGCGCGTGGAGTTGTCCTTACGGATGTAGGGAGTTTGATGAGGCGGACAAGGTAATGAAAAAGTGCACTCTCTGTATCGACAGGATATACGACGAGACTCTCCCTCCCGAACACAGAAAACCTGCCTGCGTCCTTACCTGTCCTGCAAGAGCGAGATTCTTTGGAGACATAGAAGATCCAAACAGCGAAGTTTATAAGATGATAAAAGAGAGGAACGGTTTTGTTCTCTTCCCGGATATGGGAACCAACCCTGCCAACCACTACCTTCCGAGAATAGAGACCAAAATAAACTTGGAAGAGTTTGAAAAGCACATACTTAAACCTGACAACCCGCTGTTTTTGGAGGTTATGAAACGTCACCACGTTTCCGGTAAGACACCCGAAGAAAAACAACAAGAGGAGGTGCGCTGATGCATCCGCCTTTATCGCTCATATTTTTCTTCCTTACCGCAGGAACGTCCATAGGGTCTTTCATCTTCATGTATTTCATCGAGTTCCTACTTCTGTTCGGAAAGGGTCAAGGTCTTCCTAAGGAGGTGGTGTTAAAGCTCGGTCTACTTCAACTTATCCTCATCGGAGCCGGGGCTATAGGGGCTTCTTTCCACTTAGGGCATAAGCTGAGGGCTTGGAAGGCGGTAAAGCGCTTTAGAACCTCTTGGCTCTCGAGGGAGGCGGTCTTCAGCGGTGCATACGGGCTGACCCTACTCATCTACTTGGTGCTCAAATACTTTGATGTTAACCCCTTCTTTGAGCACTTCTTCGGAATAACTACCTTCATCCTCGGTGTGTTGAGCGGATTTTCCACCGCTATGATATACGCTTCCAACAAGTTTGTCCTCGAGTGGAACACATCTATAACCGTTATCTACTACCTTCTTATGTATCTCATGCTCGGATCCACGCTTATGGCTTACTTCTCCTATCTTTATAACCTTCCCTATTTGGGAACCTTTATATTCCTGTCGTTTCTGTTTTTGGCACTTGGACTCGGCTTTAGGCTCGCCTTCAACATAAGGCAGTTTTACCTAAAGCGTCCCACATTAAACGAAGCCTTAAACCTACCCCACAACAGACCCATAAGGGTTGTGGATACGGGATCTACCACCGACAACTTCTGCACGGAGGAGTTCTATTACAAGAAAGGTAAAGAACTTCTCTCTACGGTTATACCTGTAGCTTACCTGCTTACCTTCGTAGTGCCCCTCTTCCTCGTCCTCTACGCTTGGATAACGGGGACCCACAACCACTGGATATTTGGTCTTACCTTCATTTTTGTTGTTGTAGGTAGTGCTCTTGAAAGGTGGAGCTTTTTCGTGGAAGGCAATCACGTTCAGAACCTCTTTTACGGCCTTTATCCCGAGCAGGGCTACAAACTCAGGAAAGGTTTCATGGAGAAAAAGGAAACGAGAATATCCCTATACGGATGATCACCTCTTGGAGGGCGGGATCTGTATTATAGGCGTCATGTCGGTATCGTAGGGAATCAGGATTATGGTATTGTTCCCGCTCTCCGCGTAAGCTTTTATGTTCTCTAAGAACTTCCACATGAGATATTCCTTCGTCAAGGAACCCGCTATTATCCTGTTTGCCTCCGCTATTCCTTGAGCTTCTATCTTTTTTCTCTCCGCTTCAAGTTTTTCCTTTTCTACGAGAAACTTCATCCGCTGAGCTTCCTCAAGAGCTCTCCTCTTTTGCTCTATAGCCTCAACGACCTTCTGGGGCAACTTTATGTCTCTGACAAGTATCTCGTCGAGAAGGATATACCTTTTCCTCAGCTCTTCACTCACCTGTTGATAAAGTTTCTCTTGAATCAGGGTTCTCTCTTGATAAACCTGGGAGCTGTCCAAGGTAGCTATCACATCTCTTACCGCTGATCTTATAACGGGCTTTATTATCCTGTCTTCATACCAAGGACCGTATTCTACAAATATTTCCGAAGCTTTATCGGGCTGGATTTTGTAAAGCGTCGTAAGTTCTACCCCTATAGTCAGTCCGTCCTTAGAAAGGGCGGTTATTGCGTTATTGCCCGTAAGATCGTAGCTGTGGGTTCTTACAGACATCTTAACAACCTTTTGAATTAAAGGCACTACAAGATGAAGGCCCGGAGGAAGCTCTTCCGGACTCGCTTTACCCAAGGTAAGTTTCACACCCACGTATCCGCTGGGTATTATCACAAAAGGGTTTCCAAGAAGAAGCAGGAAAACGA
>WFYK01000117.1 GCA_015490105.1 Aquificaceae bacterium
CCTGATCCGCAGGCGTTATCTGATAAGCGGTCGGATCGATCGAAGGACCCTTTGAACCGCAAGCAACGATGAGAGAAGCGGATCCAAGAAACAGGAGCTTTTTCTTCATGTCCTACCCCTCCTCAAGCAAAGTAGTTATACCGTTAATTTTAACAGCCTTAAAGTGAAAATTACCCTATAGGTTCGAGAAAGGCACTGTGAATCCTTTTCACTTTGTTTCTGAACTCCACCTCCGCGGTTTGACCGTTTACACTTAGGACCCTTCCCACACCAAAAACCTTATGCTTTACCAAATCTCCTACTTTTATGCCCTTGGTAGGTTTAAGAGAAACACCGTAGCTGGTCTTCTCTTTTCTGAAGAACCTCAGATCGAGGAGGTTTTTAGGTATTTCGGAAAGAAAACGGGAAGGTTTTGTATCTTTGGCCTTCGTATAAGAAAGGAAGAGTTTGCTTTTTGCACGGGTTAGGGCCACGTAAAAAATTCTTCTTTCTTCTTCGAGTTCTTCTAAACTTTCCGTTGCTGACCTGTGAGGGAGAATACCCTCCTCGAGCCTCGGGATAAAAACTACATCAAACTCAAGGCCCTTGGACGCATGTATGGTCATAATTCTTATCGCTTCCGAATCTTCATCTTGAGAACCCATAAGGTAGATCTGATCGAGGAACTCCTCCAGAGAGTATCCCTCGGCTTTGAGTTCCTCAGCAGTCCTAATAAACTCCTCCACGTTTTGCCATCTTTCCTGGGGCTTGTCTTTAAAAGTTTTTTCGATGATCTCACGATAACGCACCCTTTCTACAAACTCCTTTATGACCTCTGGGTAGTTTTCTCTGTTTTCGTAAAATTCTTCGAGTTTTTCCCATACATCGGATCTCTGACCGCTTAACTTGGCCAAAAGTTTGAGTTTTTTGAGGCTATTTCTCTCTATACGGACCTTTTCAAGACTTTTCTCACTTACACCTTTTAAAAAGACTTTGCAAACACGCTTTAGAGTGACCTCCTCATAAGGGTCTCTCAGCAAACGTAGAAAACTTACAAGGTTCTTCACTTCCGCTCTCTCAAAGAACTTCAAGGCTCCTACAACCCTGTAAGGCACACCACTTTTGAAAAAGGCTTCCTCCAAGGGATCGGTTATAAAGCTCGCTCTTACCAGAACCGCTATTTGGGAAGGTTTGTAGTCCTTTAAGAGATCCTTTACCTGGGTTGCTATCCAGAGGGCTTCTTCCCTTGGATTGGAAAAGCGCCTGACTAAGGGTTTTTCCCCTAAGCCCTTTGAGGACCTGAGCGTGGGAACTAAATCTTTCCATTCGCTCTTGGAGGCTTTCAGGACTGCATTTGCAACGGAAAGTATGTAAGATCCTGACCTGTAGTTTATTTCAAGCTTTACAACATCAGGATTGAAATCCTTTATAAATCTCACAATGTTTTCGGGTCTTGCAAAGCGCCACTCGTATATACACTGGTTTGGATCACCCACCGCGCACACATTCCTTGAAGCAATGAGTTTTAGGATTTCATATTGAACCGTGTTCGTGTCCTGATATTCGTCAATGAGGATGAAGTCAAACAGCTTCTTTACCTCGTTTCTAAAGGCGGTATCTTGGGACAGTCTCAAAAATAGAGAGTATAGGATCTCCCCGAAATCGACGAGGGAAAGCTCTTTCAGTTTTTCTCTGTAGGCTTCGACGAGGATACTTTCCCTTTCCTCTTGAAGGGACCTCAGATCCTCTCTTAAAGTGGCCAAAGCTCTCTTTAATGTGGGAATATCCTTCGGATCGCAAACTTCCTTCATCAAATCCTGAGCATCACTTTCATCTAAGACCCTGATCTTCTCACGGGCAATCTCCTTCAGGAGGCGGAGGGCGATCGAGTGGAAGGTCCCCACCCATTTGAGATTCTTTCCGGTAACCTGACCGACTTTTTGAGCTATATCCTTTGAAGCTTTGTTCGTGAAGGTAGCGCACAGGATTCTATCGGGGGGGATCCGCTTTTCATTTAGAAGAAAACTCACTTTGTGGGCGAGGGTTGTCGTTTTACCGGATCCCGCACCAGCTATTACCAAGAGAGGTCTGCCGTAGTGCAAAACAACCTTCCTCTGCTGAGGATTCAGGTTTTCCACTTTAAACCGCCTTACCTATGAACCTCTCTTGGGTTAGGATCCTTTCCAAAAACTGAAGGTCCTCCCTGTAGGTTACCTTCACGTTCCAGTAAGAACCCATAACTATACCCACTTTGTAGCCGTATCGCTCCAGAAGGCTTGCATCGTCGGTTCCGTAAAAACCTTCGTTTCTCGCTCTGAAGTGGCACTCTATTAAGACCTTTCTCTTAAAAGCTTGAGGTGTTTGAGACATCCATATATGAGATCTGTCGAGGGTTTTTAAAACGCTGTCTCCCGAAACTTCCTTGATTGTATCCCTTGCGGGAACAGCTACGATCTTACCGTCCCAACTTCCTAAGTTGGCCACTTCAGAAAACATACGCTCTGAAGCCAGCGGTCTTGCGGAATCGTGAATAACTACGATGTCCGCTTCCGTTTCAAGGATGGCGTTTAAAACAGAATCTTGCCGTTCTTTTCCTCCCTTTACCTTCTTTACACCTTCTGGAACGGGAGTTTTTTCTAATACATCTTCAGGTAGAACTAAGATGACCTCGTCGAAGAGCTTTAAAGCCTTCTCCAGGGAATACATAAAAAGGGGCTTTCCTCCTATTTCCACAAACTGCTTCCTTACGCCTATCCTTTTGCCTTCGCCTGCGGCGAGGATCACACAGGCCTTCATAGATTTCAATTATAATCGTCGCTTTAGGATATGTTGACTCTCGGGAAGGTAAGCTACACAAATACGCTACCGATCTTCTACGAACTTCAAGACTACAAAATAGTGGAGGGCCATCCCTCCGAACTTGCAAAGCTCCTAAGGGAAGGCAAAATACACGGCGGGATCATTTCCTCGGTTGAGATCTTCTTTAATCCTAACCTCTACAGGGCTTTAAGAGGTGTTTCCATATCTTCAAGGGGCAGTGTCTGTTCGGTGCTTATACTTTCCGACAGACCCATAGAGGAAATAGAGAGCATAAGCTTGACCCCCAGATCTCTGACCTCTAAATACCTTGCCCTCTACGTCATGAAAGAGATCTACCGAAAAGAAGTAAGAATAGTGCAAGAAAACGCTCAAGCAAAACTTCTAATCGGCGACGAAGCCCTGAAGGAAGCCCCCTTTTACCCATTTGTTTACGATCTTGGGCAAGAGTGGTTTAAAGCAACATCACTTCCTTTCGTTTTTGCCCTTTTCCTTGTTAGGAGAGAAGTAAGTCAGGAGGTGGCTTTGCGTCTAAAGGGGAAAATTCAAGATTCCATAAGAAGGTTTTTTGAAGATCTAAGGAAGGGAAGTCTCAGTCTTGGAGATAACGATAGGAAGTATCTCTTAGAGTGTATCGATTATTCCTTGGGAGAAGAACACATAACCTCACTGAAGGAGTTTTTCCGTTTTATGGAAAAGGAAACGGGGCACAAGGCCCCAGATATTAGCGCTCTCTTTCTCCCCTGATGAACTCTTCAACCATCTTTTTAGCCTGCCAATCGGGATATTGAATGGGTGGGTGCTTCATCGTGTAGGCGCTGATCGAATACAGGGGTCCGCCTATTCCCCTGTCCCTTGCAAGCTTGGCGCACCTTATAGCGTCTATCATGGAACCTGCGCTGTTGGGGGAGTCCTCAACGTCGAGCTTGAGCTCCACATACATGGGAACGTCTCCGAAGAGCCTTCCCTCAAGTCTAATGTAGGCTATCTTCCTGTCTTTGAGCCAAGGCACCCAGTCGGAGGGCCCTATGTGGACGTTTTCCCAGCTCATGCCGTTGGGAATGAGGGATGTAACCGCTTCGGTTTTGGAAACCTTCTTGGTCTTTAGCCTTTCCCTTGCGAGCATGTTCAGGAAGTCGGTGTTTCCGCCGAAGTTGAGCTGATAGGTTCTGTCTATCTTTACACCTCTGTCTACAAAGAGCTGAGCGAGGGTTCTGTGGACTATGGTAGCCCCTACCTGAGACTTTATGTCATCACCCACAACGGGTATGCCTCTTTCCTCAAACTTCTTAGCCCATTCAGGATCGGAGACTATAAAGGTGGGCATAGCGTTTATAAAGGACACTCCCGCTTCAAGACAGGCTTGAGCGTAAAATCTCGCTGCCTGCTCCGATCCGACGGGAACGTAGTTTATAAGAACATCCGCTTCCGTTTCCTTGAGAACCCTTACCACATCTTCAAGTTCATCTTCCTTTTCGTCGGAAAGCACAAAGGTCCTGTCCTCGGGATAGTCCTTCATGTGGGGAGCAAACCCGTCAAGAACCTTACCCTTTCTCACCTTCACGCCCATGTAGGGAACGTCGGGCTCAAACACCGCGGTGCAGTTGGGGGGTGCGAATATGGCTTCGGACACATCCTTCCCCACCTTGCGGGCGTCTATGTCCCACGCAGCAACTATCTCAATGTCCCAAGGCTTGTAACCCCCTATGTCTTCGTGCATAAGTCCGCTAACGTCCACATTTTGCTTCTTCTGATAGTAGTAAATTCCCTGAATGAGGGAGCTTGCACAGTTTCCCACTCCCGCTATTGCAACCCTCACTTTTTTCGCCATTCTCACACCTCCTTTTATTAGATTTTTCCCGTGGTTCTGTGGGTTGAGTGCCCTTTTATAAAAAATTATATAGTCCCTTGCTAAAGGTTCAACCCCTGCGGAACTGCCTTAATCCACCTTCAAAAGGCTCAAGAAGGCCTCTTGAGGCAGCTGGACCTTTCCAAACTGCTTCATGCGTTTTTTGCCCTCCTTTTGCTTTTCGAGAAGTTTTTTCTTCCTGGTAACGTCTCCTCCGTAGCACTTGGCGGTAACGTTTGCCCTTAAGGGTTTAATTCTCTCTGAAGCTATAACCTTACCGCCTATGGCCACTTGTATGTGAACTTCAAAGAGCTGTCTCGGAATCGTTTCTTTTAGTTTCTCCGCTATCTGGCGGGCCCTCCTGTAGGCTTTGTCTCTGTGAACTATGAAGGAAAGGGCATCTACAGGTTTCTTATTTATGAGAACGTGAAGCTTTACCAAATCGGAGGGTTTGTAGCCTACAAGTTCATAGTCATAGGAAGCGTAACCCCTCGAAAGGCTCTTTATCTTGTCGTGAAAGTCAAGGATCACTTCTGACAGAGGGAGTTCATATTCGAGGATCACCGTATTTTCGTCCGCGTAAGAGAACTTCTTTTGCTCTCCTCTCTTTTCCTGGCAGAGTTGCATTATGGCACCTACATAGTCCTTCGGGGTTATAACGGTAATCAGAACGAAAGGTTCCTCCACCCTCTCTACGAGACCGAGGTTGTCAGGAAATTCAGAAGGGTTTCTGACCTCTATTACCTCTTTGGTGTGCTTCTTCACCACCCTGTATATGACGTTGGGTGCGGTGGTTATTATCTTTACCCCGTATTCACGCTCCAACCTATCTTGGACTATCTCCATGTGAAGAAGGCCCAAAAAGCCTACCCTGAAGCCCATGCCGAGAGCGGGAGAGCTTTCAGGTTCGAAAACGATCGCAGCATCGTTTATAGCGTATTTCTCAAGGGCGTCCCTTAAATCCTCGAAGGTAGTATCTTCAGTTGGATATATACCCGCGAAGACCATAGGTTTGGCGGGTCTAAAGCCCGGGACGGGATCTTTAACTGGATTTTTTGCGAAAGTTATCGTATCCCCTATCCTTATGTCTCTAACATCCTTTATGGAGGCGGATATGTAGCCTACGTCCCCCGCGGTTAGTTTCTCAAACTTGGTCATTTTGGGCGTTTGAGCACCGACTTCCGTCACTTCATACTCCTGACCGGTGGAAAACAACCTTATTCTGTCTCCGGGTTTTACCGTTCCGTCAAAAACCCTAACGAAAGCTACCGCACCCCTGTAAGGGTCGTAGTAAGAGTCGAAGATCAGAGCCTTAAGGGGAGCGTTCGGGTCTCCCTTGGGAGGAGGTATCCTTTCAACTATAGCTTCTAAGATCTCTTCTATACCTATGCCTTCTTTAGCGGACGCAAATATTATCTCTTCCTTGGGAAGTCCCAAAACTTCCTCTATCTGCTTTGCTACCCTCTCGGGATCCGCGGAGGGAAGATCTATTTTGTTTACTACGGGGATTATGACGAGATCTTGCTCTACCGCTTTCCAAAAGTTCGCCACCGTTTGAGCTTCAATACCCTGGCTTGCATCAACGAGAAGCAAGGCCCCTTCACAGGCTGCGAGAGCCCTCGAAACCTCGTAAGAAAAGTCCACGTGTCCGGGAGTGTCTATCAAATGGAGTTTGTATGTCTCTCCGTCTTTGGCCTTGTAAAACATCCTGACCGCTTGCATCTTTACGGTTATGCCCCTTTCCCTTTCTATGTCCAAGGTATCAAGGAGTTGATCCCTTTTCTCTCTTTCTGATACCGCTCCCGTGAACTCTAAGAGCCTGTCCGCTAAGGTAGACTTTCCGTGATCAACGTGGGCAATTATGGAAAAATTTCTGATCAGCTCTATCCGATCCATCGCTTAAATAATTTAAATGCGGATCAAAAGGATTTACCTGGTAAGGCACGCTCAAAGTGAGTTCAACGAAAAAGGGCTTTTTCAAGGTAGGCTTGACAGTGATTTGACACCCCTCGGTTTCGTTCAAGCGAGGATGGTAGCAAACTTTTTAAAAGGTAAGAACATACAAGCTATTTTAAGCTCTCCCCAAAGAAGGGCTTACAAGACCGCACTTACCATAAGCGATGTATTAGATCTTCCCGTTGAAATAGACGAAAGGCTAAGGGAAATGTCCTTCGGGAATTTGGAAGGCAAGAGATTTTTAGACCTCGCTTCTCAGGAAAGAGATCTAATAAAGGCTTGGTTGGAAAATCCCGTAAAGAGCCCGCTTCCAACTCAAGAGAGTATGATCCTATTTGAGGAAAGGGTAAAAAGCTTCCTCGAAGATATAACCGCACGGGAAGAAGAAACAGTAGTTGTAGTTGCCCACGGGGGAACACTTCACGCCTTAGTGTGTTTGGCCATAGGTATCAGTCTCGAAAAAATGTGGTGGGTTCACATGGACAACACGGGGGTTAGCCTCCTTGAACACGACGGAGGTTCTTTTCGCTTAAGATTTCTAAATAAGCTCTGCCATTTGAATCACTGAAATAGAGGTTCTATTCTGGTTTTTATCCACTTGGGATCCCACCACTCAAGCGGGGTAACCTCGTAGCCTTGGATCAAGATCCCAAAGTGGAGGTGATCACCGAAAGCGAGGCCTGTGGTGTCGGTAAAGCCTATAATTTGGCCCTTATTTACCTTTTGGCCTTCTTTTACATCGTAATCCGCAAGATGAGCATATAAACTCATGAGACCAAAGCCATGGTCGATAATTACCGTATTTCCATATATTCCCAGATCCCCTGCAAAAACCACAACTCCGCTGTTGGAAGCAGGGATGGGAGCGTTTCTAACAGAGGCAAGGTCATAACCCAGGTGAACGCTCTCGCTGACAAATTTTCCCCTGTATGTGTATATGCGCTTCTCCCCAAAGAGGGAAATCACTTTGCTGTTTTTGAGTTGAAGGAAGTGCCCTTGCCAGAGTTTTTCTCCTACCGAGCGCTGTCCTATTTTCCTTATTTGGTTTTCGTTCTCCCTTCGTAAGTCTTCGTTTATCTTCTTGAAAAGATCTGGTAGAGGGATCGCTTCATCGTAGCCCAAAATTTCCAAGGCCTTTGCCCTAAGAGACTCTTCCATTTTGGATATTTCTATCCTGAAGGTTTTAAACCTGTTTCTGCGAACGTTTACCTTGAGAAGGACGGTGCTTACGTTTCCTACTTCATCCTCCGCAACCAGTTTTACAGTTTTTCCTTTGAAGTTACGGGGAACCGCAAAGAGGATAACCTGAACCCTATCCGATAAAGGGTAGCTTTTGAAGATCCGATCGCCTACTTCGAGCTTCAAAGAAGCCTTCTCTTTTAGGTTTACCTTAACACCCCCGCTTCCCCCTTGAAGTATGTTGGAAGTGTAAAAGAGAACTTTAAGTCTCGGAGGAACGGTATCTACTTTGGCCTTTACTTCGTATCTGTCCTTCAACACAAAAAACCTTTTTATTTCCACGACCACCTTAGCGTCACCGTCGGAAAGTCCGACCTTTCTCGGTTCAACTTTAAAGGAAACCTCATGGATGTTTTCACGAAGAATATCCTTGAATAAGGTAAACTCCTTTCCTCCTTGGATTGCTATTACGGAAATCTCTCCGGATCTGGGAGGGGGATCTATATAAAGCTTCACCTCTTTGGATCGGGGAAGCTTTTCAAGTTGTTTGAGACCCGAAACTTCAGGCTTGAACAGAAAAACGTTGTATAGGGTAAAACCAACAATAGTAAAAAGAGCAAGAAACACCACCAACCTCACTATCTTTTTCATTTGACTACCCTCAGGGCATACCAGTTTTCTTCAGTAAGTATTCTATCCGCGCTCAAGTTAAAGGAAGAGATCATCGCTTCTATCTCTTTAAGCTCACCTTCTCCGTATATGCCCGACAGCAGACAAACCCTTTCAGCCTTTTCCAAAATGTCCGCAAGCACTCTTTTGAAAATCTCCGTTTCAAGGTTTGCCACCACAACGTCAAAAGAATCTTTTACCTCTTTAGCCTCTCCAACACAAAATTCCACGAAAACACCGTTAGCTTTAGCATTCTCTTTGGCCTCCTCTACCGCTTTAGGATCAACGTCTATACCTACAACCATTCCCGCTCCGAGGATCTTACCAGCTATGGCGAGGATACCGCTTCCGGTTCCCACGTCTAAGAGACTCTCCCCTTCCTTTAGGGTTTCAACCATAAGTCTCAAAGCAAGTTTCGTGGAAGGATGAAGGCCGGTTCCGAAGGCTAATCCCGGCTTTATGAATATTACCTTTTTCCAGGGGGGAAGTATAACGAGATCCTCTACCTCCACAGGGCCGAAGGAGTGTTTCCAGTTGGTCCAGTCCTGAGGAATCTCTTCAACCTTTAAAGGTTCAAGACCTTCTAAAGGGTTGTAACAGGCAAAGGTTATGCTTTCACTGTCTCTTGAAAGGATCTCAACGGGTAAACCCCTCAAGAGAACTTTATCTTCAAAGTCCTCTTCAGGTAGGCTGTAAACAAAGCGCTTGACTTTCAGGTTTGATTCTCCTCCTCAACGACCCGTCTAAATTCTTGATACAGGGAAGAAACTAAGTTTTTAGCTTCTTCCAAGCTCCTTTTTTCTTCGAGAAGATCTTCGAGAGCGTCGAGCATATCTGCAACTATCCTCAAAGCTTTTTCCGTTTTTTGAGCTTTGTGTCCTACGAGATCGAGTTTTCCTATCGCTCCGAGGATAGTTTCCCTCACACTTCTCAACACCTTAACGTCGTCCTCCGCAGCCTTTCTAACGTAGTCCATAAAGTCAACGAAGTTCTGAGCCATCCAAAGGAGATCCCTGTTGAGAACTTTTGAAAACTCTGCCTGATCCTTTTCAAGTTCGGAAACTCTGGTAGAAAACGCCCTCTGCTTCTCTATCTGATCGCTGAAGCTCTTTTGTAACCTCTTTATGGACTCGATAATTTCCGATGCGAGCTCGTTGGTTCTGACCGAAGCACGCCTGACCTCATCCGCTATAACTTTAAAACCTCTGCCCTCCTCTCCAAGCCGGGCCGCTTCTATGTAGGCGTTCAGAGCTATTATCTCTATTAGCTCCGCAATAGTCATTATCCTCTGGGCGCTCGCGGTAAGTTTTTCAACGTCCTTTCCAAGATCTTCGAGTCCAGCTTCAAGCTCTTGAGATCCTATCTTTACGAGGTTCCCACTTTCTGTGAGGAAGTTTATTTTTTCCAGAAACCTTTTCTTTAAGTATTCGGTAGATTTTCCGCATACACAGTCTCCGTCCGCAAAGGGACAAACCTCTGGATGGTTCCTGAGTTCCCACACCTTGTCCCGGACTTCCTTTGGCATTTCCGCAAGGGAATAACCTATTTGAGACGTATGGGCACAGGTTACATACTGTTCAAAAGCGACGAAGTCTTTGAGTCTTTCCTCAACCGCTTTGAAAAAGTCGTTGAGTTTCTCCAATATATCTCCAAAGAGAGAATCTATTTCCGAAAGACCGAGGTTAGAAAGCAATCCCTTTGACTCTCCTACGGTTTTTATCAGCACCCTTAGAACTTCAGGGTAACCCTTTTCTTTTGTAACCATGGTGATCTCCCTTAGAGTTTTATGATATCCTCCGCTTTAGCTACAGCCTCAAGCAACTTCTCTTTTAAAAACTCCTTGGGAACACCGCTCTCTTTAGAGACTTCCTCCAACAGCTCTTCGGGTATCTCTTCGTATTCCGCTTCAGTCAGTTTTTCAACAATATTTAGGATCCTGTGTAGTGTTCCTTCTTCCCCCGTGTAAGCCTTTATTATCCTCTCATCTACGCTAACCTCCTTAAGAAATTCCACCTTATCTACTCCGAGTATCTCATCTATCAAGGAAAAGAGACCCACGAGGTAAGCCTCGTTAGCAAGGGAAGGTGAGAGTTTCTTAGCTATTTCCTCAGAGAGGATAGCTCTGATGAGGGATTTTCTCCAAAGGTTAGGATTTTCTACGCTCATGTAGTCGTTTGCAGCGATAAGGAGAGTAAACTTCCTCAAGTTTGCCATTCCTAAATAACTGCAAGCTTGGACTATGTCCTTTATCTCCTTTCTCTTGGCAAAGTAGGCGGAGTTTACAAACCTCAGGAGCTTTGCGGACATTCCCACGTCCGAAGCCACTATCCGGGCAAACTCCTTTATGCTTCTTGCGGTGTTGAGTGCTCCTATCATACGCATGAGGGTTGTCTTTAAAAAGGGAGCTACCTCAAACTCTTTTATAATCTGAGGTTTATCAAAGTAGTAACCTTGGAAGAAATCTCCTAAGGGTTTTACTCGCTCATAGTCCTCTTGCGTTTCTATTTTCGAAACGAGAACCTTTTTGTTGTTGCGCCTCACCGCGGAGCTTTTACCTTCGTCTAAATTCTTAGCGGAAAACTCCACTATGTATACTCTCTCAAGCAGTTCCACGAATTTTCCTGAATATAGATCCTCCGACAGAGCGAAAAGGGAACCTTCCTTCCTCAAAGAATCTATACGCTTTAACGCCAAAGAATAAACCGATTGTCCTATCTCCACGTTGGAGGGGATAACTTCAAATATCATTTTCCTCAAAGGGAGAAGATCCAAACTCCTATTCAAAATGGAATCCAAGGTAACGTTCATGAAGATGTTCTTTCCGTCGGAAACCCTTTGGATACCGAGTTCCGCGATAAGTTCCGCCACTATGAACGTAGCTTTGTTGTATGATACTTCCGTAGGATATCTATCCTCTTGACCTTTCCTCCTTAAAAAAACTTCGTAGCCGTAAATCTCCCCCTCCGCGTCATATACCCGCTGGCGAGCTATTACGAAGCTCATTTATCCTCTCCCTCAGTTCCGGGTAAAGGGGAAAACTCTCACAGAGTTCCCTTACCTCCTCCTTAACCTTCTCTATAACTTTTTCGTCATCGAGGTTCTCTATTACAGTTAAGATAAGTTTTGCGATCTTTCTCATTTCATCTTCCTTCATTCCTCTCGTGGTGAGGGCGGAGGTTCCTATCCTTATTCCGCTCGTTTTTGTAGGAGGGAGGGGATCGAAAGGAACCGCGTTTTTGTTGACCGTTATCCCCGCTCTTTCAAGAGCTTTTTCTACCTCTTTACCTGTCAAATTCTTAGGTCTTAAATCTACCAATACTATGTGGCTGTCCGTCCCGCCGGTAACTATCTTCAACCCACCCTTTAAGAGTTCCTCCGCAAGGGCTTTTGCGTTCATAACCACTTGTTTGGCGTAAGTTTTGAACTCTTCCGTCATAGCCTCTTTGAAAGCAACCGCTTTGGCAGCTATAACGTGCATCAAGGGACCACCTTGAATTCCGGGAAAGACGGATTTATCCACAGCTTTGGCAAACTCTTCTTTACAGAGGATGAAACCACTTCTGGGTCCCCTCAGGGTCTTATGGGTGGTAGAGGTCACAAAGTGAGCGTGAGGGACGGGATTAGGATAAACTCCTCCCGCTATCAGCCCAGCGTAGTGGGCCATGTCTACCATAAGGAAAGCCCCTACTTCATCCGCTATCTCCCTTAGCTTTGCCCAGTCTATAACCCTCGGATAGGCGGATGCCCCGCCTACTATCATCTTAGGTTTATGCTCTTTCGCGAGTGTGTATATTTGGTCGTAGTCAATTAGCTCGGTTTCCGGGTTCACTCCGTATTGAACTACGTTGAAGAGTTTCCCGGAGAAGTTGACCTTCGCACCGTGGGTCAGGTGTCCGCCGTGGGCAAGGTTCATCCCCATTATGGTGTCGCCGGGTTTCAGAACCGCCAAGTAAACCGCCATGTTCGCCTGAGAACCCGAATGGGGCTGAACGTTAGCGTGCTCCGCTCCGAAGAGCTTCTTTGCCCTCTCTATAGCGAGCTTTTCCGCTACGTCTACGAACTCACAACCACCGTAATAGCGTTTTTCGGGAAGACCTTCCGCATACTTGTTAGTAAGCACGCTTCCGGTGGCCTCCAGAACCGCCAAAGAGGTGAAGTTTTCGGAGGCTATCATCTCAAGATGGTAGAACTGCCTTTCATACTCCTTGACAATAACCTCAAAGATTTCCGGATCCGTTTTCAACAGGTGTTCCATGGGTGGCAATTATATCACTTCCCTGAGACTTACCTCACCGCAAGGAAGGGTCAAATTTCCTTTTTCGGTCTCAAGGATCAGAAAACCCTTATCGTCTATATCTTTGAAGGTTCCCCTGAAAGTTTGATCATCTGAAAAAAGGAAAACCTCACACCCCAAATAGAGGAGTTTCCCTTTTACTCTGTTCCTTATTTCTTTGAAACCGCCTTTAGCGTAGGCTTCTAATACTCTTTTAAGGTTATCGAGAAGACCCGAAAAGAAGTCCCTTTTGTCCCAACCTTTGCCGGTAGCCAACTTGAGAGAGATACTTCTGCTCTCTATGTCCGGAGGAAACTCCTCTTGGTTTAGGTTTATTCCTACACCTACCACTATTTTTTTTCCACTCTTTTCCGCAAGAACCCCTGCAAGTTTTCTGCCCATAAGGTAAACGTCGTTGGGCCACTTTATCTTAGCTTTTATGTCTAAAGTTTCCAAAAACTCGCAGATACCCAAACTTACCGCCAAAGGGATCTGGAGAAACTCCCTAAAATCATCGTCTCTTAGGACGAAACTAAAGTATAGGCCTCCCTCTCTGGACTCCCACCTCCTTCCTTTTCTTCCCCTTCCTTTTTTTTGCTTGTTGGCAACTACAAGGGTCCCGTAGGGGAAGTTACCTTCTTTTAGAAGGTCTTGGGTTGAGCCAGTCTCTTCGAGCCAAAGTAAACACTCAAACATCAGTGTCTGAAATGCCTCATCTTGGTTATAACCATGGCCATGTTGTGTTCGTTGACCGCTTCCAGAACCTCTTTGTCCCTTATGGAACCTGAAGGGTGGATCACAGCGGTGATCCCTTCCTCGGAAGCTATGTCTATCGAATCCCTAAAAGGGAAAAAGGCTTCGGATGCTAAAACCGCTCCTTTGAGATCAAAGCCCCTTTCTTTAGCTTTCTTGATGGCACACTTTAAACTATCTACCCTTGAGACCTGACCCGAACCTATACCTAAGGTTCTTCCTTCTTTTGCAATTACCACCGCGTTGGACTTTACGTATTTACAAACTTTCCATGCAAAAAGAAGGTCTTCCATTTCTCTATCCGATGGTTTTCTATCGCTCACCACTTCAAGGGTGCTGTATAGCTGTGTGTCTTCTTCCTGAAGGAGGTAACCCCCGCTGATCTTTTTAATGTCGTATCCGTAACTGAGCCCATGAACCTCCAAGAGCCTGAGGTTTTTCTTCTTGGAAAGAACCTCAAGGGCATCCTGAGAGAAGCTCGGAGCTACCACGACTTCGAGGAATATCTCTGTAAGTTTTTGAGCCAAAGCTTTTCCGACTTCGTCGTTGAATGCGACTATACCGCCGAAAGCGGATTGGGGGTCCGTTTCCAACGCACTGAGAAAGGCCTCTTCCAGATCTTTTCCTACCGCTACACCGCAAGGATTGTTGTGTTTCACAATTACACAAGCGGGAGAATTGGGAAACTCGGAAACTATCCTCATAGCGGAGTCCGCATCCAAGTAGTTGTTAAAGGACATTTCTTTTCCTTGAAGAACCTTTGACCTTGCGACTCCCACACTTTCGAAGGGACTCAAAGCCAAAAGACCCTTCTGATGCGGGTTCTCTCCGTAGCGGAGTGCCTTAGGATTTTTTAGGGGAATACTAAAGTGTTCGGGGAAGGTCTCCTGAGGAAAGAGATCCGAGAGTGTGTGAAAGATTAGACTGTCGTAATAGGAGGTCAGGGCAAAGGCTTTGATCGCTAAGCGTGCCCTGTCTTCTTGGGTAAGCTTTTCACTTCTTAGTTTTTCTAACACCCAAGGGTAGTCTTTAGGATCCACAACTACTGTGACTCTAAGAAAGTTCTTTGCGGAAGCCCTTATAAGGGTCGGCCCACCTATGTCGATGAACTCTAGAAGGTCTCTGAGTTCCAAATTTTCCTTGGTTTTTTCTTCAAAAGGGTATAAGTTCACTACTACAAGGTCGAAGGGTTCTATCCCGAGTTCCCCTATTTCTCTTAGATCTTCATCTACCCAATCCCTGTATAGGATCCCGCCGTGGATCTTAGGGTGAAGCGTCTTTACCCTGCCCCCGAGTATCTCTGGAAAGCCCGTTATCTCGGAGATCTCCCTTACGCTTATGCCTTCTTCTTTTAAAAGCTTAGCGGTTCCGCCCGTGGAAACTATCTCGTAACCCAGATCCTTGAGACCCTTAGCAAACTCTACTATACCTTCCTTGTTGTATACGGAAAGAAGAGCCCTCATCACTGTCCTTCTTCTATCATTTCGTTTTCTATTTCAAAAAACACGTAGTAGGCATTTACAGGATTTACATCGAAAAAAACCGGCACCTGAGCGTATTCGGGGTTTATTTTAAGTAAGGCTTCGTTTATGTTTTCCCTAACGTAGTCTATGTCCTTCCCTTCCTCTATCATCTTCCTTATAACAGTCCTGAGATCGGATATGTAACGATAGGTCCACTTCACGCTTTTTTCGATCTTTTCCCAAGAAAGCATAGGTTCCCCGTGTCCGGGGAGTAGAACCGAGGGACGCATACTGAGGATTTCCTCCAAGCACTTGAGCCAAGTTCTTGAGTTTCCAGAACCCAAGAAAGGGAGCCTGCCGTCGAAAACCAGGTCTCCGCTAAAGAGAACCCCCTTTTCAGGGATCCAAACCACTATGTCTCCGGGCGTGTGTCCCCTGCAAAGGTGTTTGACTTCAAATACCGTTTCGCCCATCTGAACTTTAAGTTCTCCCTCGGAAAAAACGATGTCAGGGGGGATCATCTCCGTTCCATCCATGTGATCCTTGAGTATCTTTTTACGTGCTTCGTAAAAGTTCCAGCTCGAAGGACTCGAAACGTATTCGTTGGCCCACTCGTGGGCAATTATTTCAGCTCCTGCCTCTTTCAAAGCTCCCACACCATAAAAGTGATCCGTGTGATAGTGGGTAATTACCGCAAAGCGGACAGGCTTGTCGGTTATCTTCCTGATCGTTTCTACGAGCTCTTTCCCCAGCTTATAGGTAGTAAGAGCATCTACAACGAGAACACCCTCATCCGTTACCACAAAGTAGGCGTTTGAGATAAAGCCCCTGTTTTCGTAACTTACCTGCTCGTAAACACCGAAAACCCCGTAGACGTTATCTTTGATCTTTTTCAAGGTTTGGGAAACATGTTTGGGATAGTCTCCCCCGAAGGACAGGGCGATCAAAAAGAGAAGGATCAGAAGTTTCATTCGCCCTTGACCTCCCGAATTGCGGAAAGAACATCTTCGTTTGCTTTTCTAAAGACCTCCTTAGCTCTATCGGAGAGTTTATCCTTGAACACCCTCAATATTGTGTCCACATTCACAAAACCGACCACCACAGAACCGTCTTCCCTTTCGTATAGATAAATCCTGCAAGGTGCCATTACCCCCATCTTAGGAAATTCCCTAAAGATCTTCTCCGCATAAGAGAGATTGCAAACGAGCATGTAGCTAAAGCGAGGCTTTTCGGTAGAGACATCAACTACACCCAGAACGTTCATGTTCCTACCATCTAAGGCGGTTTTAAGAAGAAGCTTTACGTCTTCGAAGTCCAAACCCTCTATAACCTCTTCGTATTGAAGAGGGTGTTCCCTTTCCTGGGCGATAAGCACAAGAGGTAAAGCCAGCAGTAAAAAGATAAACTTCCTCATGGGTAGTATTTTACGATCAGCGGTATATTAATAGAGCTATGAGAGTGTGGGTAGGTGTTCTAAGTATCCTGATTTTAGCCCTGATAGGGTGCGAGAACAGGCAACCTTCGAGCGTTCAGGAAACATCTCAAGCACAAAGCGTAGAGGAAAAGAAAAGCTTAATCCCGTCCAAAGATTACGCCCTACTGATAGTGGAGAGCAAGAGCTGTATATACTGCAAGCAGTTGGACAAGGACATAAAAACGGAAAAGAGCCTCCAAGAGGCTCTTAAGGACATAGATCTGTTTAAGATCCTTTTTGAAAGCTACACCCCCGTGCAGGCTAACTTCGGAGGTCAAATCTTGGAGATGTCCGAAAATGAGCTTGCGAGATTCCTCAACGCCACTTCTTTCCCCAATCTGATCTTTTACGATAAAAACGGTAACATAATTCTCCAAATCCCCGGTTACCTTTACCCCTCCCAGCTCGTTTGCGTTATAGACTATGTAAAGAGCGGAGCCTACAAAAGTGAAGACGTAAACTCCTATCTCAAAAAGAAAGGTTGTGCATGAAGGCGCTTCTATTCGATCTGGACGGGACACTCATAGACTCCGCACAGGACATAGCTTTAGCCCTTGAGAAAACCTTAAAGCAGGTCGGACTGATCCACAAGATGCCCGACGATGTGAGACCTTTCGTAGGCGGGGGTGTAAAAGCCTTGCTGGAAAGGGTGCTGGGTGAAGACTACAGGGAGGAATTTGTAGAAATCTTTAGAAGTAACTACAGAGAAAATCCGGTTGTATACACAAGGCCTTTCGAGGGTGTGGTTGAAACCTTAAAAGTTTTAAAAGAGGCAGGCCTAAGGCTTGCGGTGGTTTCCAACAAACCCGAAGATCTTTCGGTTGAAATACTAAGACGTTTGGATTTGGCGGACATGTTTGACTTCATAGCGGGCGGAGACACATTCCCTGAAAAGAAACCCTCACCTCTCCCTATTATTGAAACCTTAAAAATCTTAGATGCGGATCCGTGCGAAAGCGTTATGATCGGTGATACGGAAGCAGACCTTGTAGCGGGTAAAGGCGCAGGAACCAAAACCGCCCTTGCCCAGTGGGGCTACGTGAAGATAAATTCCTCAAAACCGGACTTTTATCTGAAAAGGCCACAAGATTTGCTTGACATATTCAACTCAAGCTCTGCTGTATAAGCTCTTCCAAAAGATTGTCACACTCCTTAAAGATCTCTTGAGATATTTCAAACTTATGGATTTCCTCAATTTTGGCCTCAATTAGCCTCTGCAGGAGTCTTCTACTACCCACTTTTATCGATCTTTGCTTTACCTTAGGTATACCCGATCCGAGGCATTTAAGAACATCGAGCTTAAACTTCAGTTTTAAAGCCCTCGGATTTTTTATATCCCCCAAACTAAGGTAGAAAACAAGTAGCCTGAAGAGATCTTCCTCGTAGAAAGGAATATCTTTCAGAAAGAAGTAAGACACCCAACTGCACCATCTTAGTTTCAAGTAAGTTAAAGGCCTGCAGAGGAAAAC
>WFYK01000118.1 GCA_015490105.1 Aquificaceae bacterium
GGGGAAAAAGACCTCTGATGGGAAAATACGCTGAAGAGCTAAGTGACCTTATAGTTCTTACCTCCGACAATCCACGCTCGGAGGATCCCATGAAAATCATAGATGATATTCTTTCGGGCATTTCCGAAAAAAGAAAGGTGATTATAGAACCTGACAGGAAAAAGGCTATAGAAACTGCAATAAACCTTGCCTGCAAAGGTGACGTGGTGGCGGTTCTCGGAAAGGGGCATGAAGACTATCAGGAGATAAAAGGCGTTAGATACCCCTTTCAGGATTCTAAGGTAGCACTTACGGCACTTACGCAAAGGCGTAAAAGGTAGTGGCAGTTTATTCTCTCTTTTCTATAATACGCCTGCTTGCATTTCTGTAGAACACTTCAAAGATAAATGCTCCTAAGATTAAACCGATTATCGTATAAAAGGAATCCCTGCTACTTCCCCACTGGTAAAGCATTATCGTTATCAGAACTGCAACTATCACTATAAAGCTGAAAGCTATAAATACCTTGTTACCCCCTGTTATGTTAGCAAGCTTATAATGAGAAATAAGAACAAAAACATAGACAACCAGAAACACTGTGCTGATCAAGTTCGCTATCCCGTTTAGGTCAAACACAAGTGCGAAAAGGAGGCTAAGGACAGCGGTTAAGTAAAGACCTTCCGGAGCCTTGAACCAAGTTTTCCTCTCAAATATTTTTGGAAGCTTCCCTTCTTTGGCAAGGGCGTAGGAGATATTGGCGCCTCCGTAAAGGGTAGCATTTATCGCAGATGCGGTGGAAAACAACGCCCCCAAGGAAACGAGCACGAAGCCAAACTTACCTAGGATAGGCTTTGCTGCTTCGGCAAGTGCATACTCTTTTGCTTCAACAAGACCCTCCAAACCCAGATTTCCTAAAGCGGTAATGGAGACGGAAACATAAATAAACGCTACAACGGCAAGGCTTAAATATATGGCACGAGGAACGTTCTTTTCTGGATTTTCTATGTTCTCGGAAGCGTTCGTTATAAGTCCAAAACCCATATAGGTGAGAAATAGAGTTGCAGAGGCATAAAGGGTATCCTTAAGCTCGTTAGGTTGGAAAGAGGGCACCACGTTTTTAAATTTCACATTCCAGAATCCTAAGAGAACAAAGGATAGGAGTATAAATACTTTAATAAGGACAATCCAGAATTCTGCTCTTCCGACCGCTTTGGAACCAAAGAAGTTTATAACGGTAAAGAAGATCAAAACAAAAAATTCTACGATAGAAAGCCAGAGGTAAGTTAGAGGGACACCTATTAGAGCAAGGAAGTATCCCGCAAAGGCTTTGGTAAAAAGGGATATAGAAATAACATAGCTCAGCCACAGGAGTATAGCGAGGCTCCCGGTTATAACGTTGTCTCCGATACCTCTTACTATGAACTCTATGGGTCCTGCGTTAGAAACGAAGGCGGAACCGAGCTTTGCATAAGAGTAGGCTATGAGGTAGGCAAAGAACGCCGCCAAGAGGAAGGCGACAGGTAAGTTTTTCCCGCATATCTGTGCTCCGACCCCGAGGACGGAAAATATTCCCGCCCCTATCATAGTTCCCACACCTATTGCGGTAGCCTCTAAAAGCCCCAGCTTTTTCATACTTTCGTTTATCTTTTTATCCAACGGGTTATTTTTTCGCCGAGGCTCTCCTGTCTTTCTATTCCTTCCTCACCCAGTTCCTTGGCGAGTTTTTCTATCAGCTTGCGCTGTTTTGCGGTTAAGTCCTTAGGAACTTCTATGCGGAACTTAACTATAAGGTTGCCCCTCTTTCCTCCCGAAGGGAAACCCTCACCGGGCAGGGTTTTTGTAGAACCACACTCGGTTCCCGGAGATACGAATATTTCTTTTTCGTTTCCTCCAAGAGTGGGCACCTTGGTGACTCCTCCGAGCACCGCCAAGGGGTAACTTATTGCCTTCTCCAGTATAAGATCGTTGTTCACCTTTTTAAAAATGGGATGCTCCTTTAAGAAAACCCTCAGATACAGGTCTCCCGGCTCACCTCCGTTGAGACCGAAGTGTCCCTTCCCGGGAACCTTGA
>WFYK01000119.1 GCA_015490105.1 Aquificaceae bacterium
GTAAGGGCAAAGAGCCCCAGAGTGGATCCAGTAAGAGCCTCTATTAGGTCTTCCTTTCTCCTCACCTCAGCTATTTAGATTCTACCTTTTACAACCACCCGTTTGCTTTCCAGTAGCTCCTTATCTTTTCCTTTACCTCCTTCGGAAGAGGGACATAGTGAAGCTGAACCGCTATGTTATCTCCCTTTCTGAAGGCCCAGTCGAAAAATTTGACAACCTTTCTGTTCCTTTCCTTAGGATAGTCCTTGGCAAGGAGTATAAAGGTTGCTCCCGCTATAGGATATGCGTTCTTACCCTTTTGCCAAGTGAGAACTTCGTAAAAGTCCTTTTCGGGATCCCACTTAGCGTGCCTCGCCGCTTCTTGGAAGGTTTCTACAGAGGGCTTAACAAAGTTCCCATCCCTGTTTTGAATTACAGCAACGTTCAACCTGTTTTCTAAAGCGTAGGCAAACTCAACGTATCCTACTCCGCCCCTGACCCGTCTAAGGTAGTTGGCCACACCTTCGTTTCCTTTGGCTCCTATTCCGGTGGGCCAATTCACCGCTTTTCCGTAACCGACTTTTTCCTTCCACTCAGGGCAAGCCTTAGAAAGGTAGTTAGTGAATATCCACGTGGTTCCTGACCCGTCGGACCTTCTTATGACGGTGATTTTTCTGTGGGGAAGTTGCTTATCGGGATTGTGCTTCTTTATCAACGGATCGTCCCAGTATTTTACTTTTCCAAGGAAAATCCCACAGACAGCCTCGGTGCTGAGCCTTAGATCCTTAATCGGAAGGTTATAAGAGATCACTACCCCGCCGATAACTGTAGGGAACTGGGCGAGGTTGTATTTTTTAGCCTCTTCAGGTTTCAGAGGTGCGTCCGAGGCACCGAAGTCCACGGTTCTGTTCCTAATCTGCCTCACTCCCCCGCCCGATCCTATGGACTGGTAGTTAATCTTTACGCCCGTTTCTTTCCCGTAGAGATAAGCCCACTTGGAGTATAGTGGGTAAGGAAAGGTTGCTCCCGCTCCGTTAATCACCTCTCCCGCTGTAGCTACCAAACTAAAGAGCGCTACACCTACAACTACTTTCCTCATCCTCATACCTCCGCGAAAAAGTTTACTTCTGAATTGTTAAGAAAAGGTTAACGTTCTATTTTTAACTTCCTGAAGTATGAGGGAAATTCTCGACAAGCTATCTGTGGGGTTGGTTATAGTTTCAGAGGATGGAACGATCTCCTTTGCCAACAGTTTTTGTAAGGAAAGAGGTATTGTCCCTCAAGGTTGTGAGGGGAAAAAATATTACGAGGTTTTTAAAAGCTTAGAACTGATCGGGTTTGTGAACGATCTGCTTGAAGGGAAAGGAGGAACCTTAAGGTTTGAACTAAACGGCAGTATTTATGAAGCGAAGGCTTTAGGGAAAACCGCCCTTGAAATTCAGGACATAACTCAACCCATCAAGTTTGAAAAAGCCCGTAGGGAATTTATCGCTTCCGTCAGTCACGAACTTAGCACCCCCTTAACAGCGGTAAAAGGTCTTTTGGAAACACTAATGCTGAAGGATCCGCCCGACGCACACATACTTAAAAAGGTATTAAAGCGCTTGGAAGACTTAGAAAAGCTCATAAACTCACTGAGATTCCTTATCCTTTTAGACACTTCCCAAAAGGTGATAAAGGACCGGGTTTCAGTAAAAGCTTTAATAGAGAGAATTTTAGAAGAGCTGAATGAGGAGATAAAAACCAAAAGGTTAACCGTTACGGTGGAAGGTGGGGATCTTCACATAGATACTGACCGGGAAAAACTTTATATACTCCTCAAGAACATAATCGAGAATGCTGTAAGGTACAACAAGTTAAAGGGAAGCATTCTGATCAAGATAGAGGCCAAAAGGATCTCGGTAAAAGACACGGGAGAGGGTATACCTAAAGAGGACATTCCCTTGATCTTCCAACCTTTCTTCGGAGGAAAGAATAAAAAGGGCATGGGGCTCGGACTTGCCATAAGCAAGAAGATAGCGGACTTCCTCGGAGCAGATCTTAGGATAAGTAGTAAGGAGGGGAAGGGAACCACAGTGGAGGTCTTGTTGCCTTAACTAAAACTTAAACAAGGAAGGTGATCGACGGTAAATCTCACTCCTCAAACTTGTAGCCAAACCCCCTCACCGTCTTTATAAACCTTCCGTATTCCCCGAGTTTATCTCTCAGATGCTTTATGTGAACGTCCACCGTCCTGTCGCTCGCGTCGTGGTCGTAGCCCCAGATACTTTCTATGAGTTTCTCCCTGCTTACGGGCTTTCCGTAGTTCTCGAGTAAAAACTTCAGTATCTTGAACTCTGAAGGTGTGAGCTTGATCTCTTTCCCTTTAACCTTGACCTTCACCTTCTCCGTATCCACCTCAAGACCCTCTATCCTAAAAACCTTTCCCTTCTTCTTTTTTCCAGCCCTCCTCAGAACCGCGTTCACTCTCGCGATTAGCTCTTTCACAGAGAAAGGTTTTGTAATGTAGTCGTCCGCCCCAAGATCGAAGCCTTTTAGTTTGTCTTCTTCGGAGACCCTCGCTGTTAAGAAGATCACGGGAATATCGGATAGGTCAGGTCTGTTCTTCAAAAAATTAGCTATCCTAAAGCCATCAAAGTCTGGGAGCATAACATCTATTATCACGAGGTCAGGAGTTTTCTTCTCCACCGCCCTGAAGAAATCCAGAGCTTTCAAGAAGTGATTCACCTCAAAGCCTTGACTTTTAAGAGCTTCCCTAACTACAAGGGCTATGTCCTCATCATCCTCTATGAGGAAAACCTTCATAGCTCCCCTCTGCCGAAAGTCTCCTCGATCCATTCCCTTATCTCGTCCCTGACCTTCCTGAAGAACTCAAGCTTTTCCTCATTCGTTCCCTCGTAGTCGGAAGGATCGGGGAAGCTTTTATGTATGTGCTTTCTCCCGCCCGCAAAGTAGGGACACTCCTCTTTTGCACTGTCGCAGACGGTCACCACGTAGTCAAACTCTTTCCCTTCGAACTCCTCAAGGCTCTTTGATCTGTGGTTGGAGATGTCTATCCCTATCTCTTTCATTACCTCAATCGCGAGCGGGTTCACACCTGAGGGCCTTGTCCCGGCGCTGAAGGCTTGGTATCTGTCACCGAAC
>WFYK01000120.1 GCA_015490105.1 Aquificaceae bacterium
GTTCTGTCTTTTACCTCTTTTACGTGAAAGCTGACAAGGTTGTTGAGGAGAACGTAGCCTGCTCTTATATTAGGGAGACCCTCATCGAACCTTTTTGCGGTCCTGTAGGCGGAACAAAGATCCACTTTAACGCCTTCAAGCTTCACTATGGTGTGAGGGACTCCGTTCTTGTCTCTCCATCCTATATCAAAAGATATTTTCCCCGTGTTAGGGTAATCGGTCTTACACAGATACTCTGCAGCGTAGTATGCGCTTGAGGCTATGTTTGAAGCATAGGGACGGTTTGAAGTTTCAAATCCAGGAATCACCCACAGGACAAGAGTGTCCCCGCTTTGAGTAACCATTACACTGAACGGCTCAAGATCAGCCTGTAGCTTATTGAGATCAAAGGGTTCTGTGGCTTCGGGGATATAGGGCTTTTCTTCTTCCTTGGCTATTTCTTGGACCTGCTCCTCTGCGGTCTCTGGCTCTGTTACCATCCCGAGGCCGGACAGAAGCATGAAGACGCCGAGGACAAGGAAAAACGTTTTATGTTGACGGAGTAAGGCGTTTATCTGAGCTTGCTGGCTGTCCTCTTCTCCGGAAGATTTAAGGGCTTTTATGGTGGCTCCAATTATCAAAGCTCCGAGGAGAACGAGGATCCACCCCATCTCACTTCCTCCTTCTTGAAAGTAAGTTTCTATAGACCTTATACATCTCAAGCAGATCTACTTCGGACAGGTTGTCTGTCCCGAGCTTCTTCCTTGCCCATTCTTTGGGGTCTTTGCCTCTACTCTTGCAAGCGTAGTAGTATTTCCTAATCATCACATCCCGTGAGTATGGAGGTATTCCGTTCTTGTAAAGAGCGTAAGCAACGTTGCCTATCCAGATGTCAAGCTGTTTGAGTATACGAGGAACTAAGGATTTTTCTACAAGGTTGAGGTTCAAATACTTAAATCTTCTTCTCAATTCATCGTAGATTGCGGGATACGGGTTGGCGGAAGGTCTGAAATCAAGACGCAAACTCATTCGGGAAAGACCGTTCTCAAAAGCCTTGATGAGGAGTTCCGCAAGCTCCTTGACCTTTTCTCTTATCTTGTTTATCTCCTTAGGGGATGCGTGAATCCTTTCGTCCCTCTGGATTACTACTTTCTTCTGCTCACCGCCTATCCGAACTTTCTCCGCTTTGAACACTACAGAGCTGTTGTTGAAGGTATTTCCGCTTATGATCTGCTCTGAGGCAAAGCTCACTATGTCAAGGAGTTTGTTTATTATGTCTTCAGGTGAAAGTTTATACGAGTTAGCGAAGGTTTCCACGAGGGTGTTAAACTCCTTTTCTAATTCCTCCTCCCAACCCAACTGACTCCCCCTCAAGTAGAGTCGCCGAATAGTTTACCATAATTCACCACATCCTGTTCAAGTTCTTTAAACCACTTCTCCGATTCTTCTCTGTCTTTGATAGGCTTGTATTTCTTGTAAAGGAGTTTGACGAGCTCAAGTAGCTCCACATCTGATACCCCTCTGAGCTTCCCATCCCTTATAGCTCTGACCACAAGTTCCATTATCTTGTAAAAAAGCTCTCTATCTAAAGGGGCATCAGGCGGAATTCCCTCTTCCTCCCTCCTCTCCCACATCTCCCCCTTCCCCTCCTTCAGCCACTCATATGAAACCCCAAAGGTGTGGGAGATGAGGCGGAGGAGAGACTCTCTCGGTTGTGTTTTTCCAGATTCCAGTTCCGACAACCGAGAGCGAGCCAACCCTAACGCTTTAGCCATTTCACTTTGTGTGAGATTTAAGGTTTTGCGTAAGAACTTTAGCCGATCCTTGAATTCTTTCATTGGCGGATTTGGTAAAGTTTCCCATTTTCGCCATAAGTGAATGTTATAAAAACATAAGATATTCGTATGTCCGAAACGGACATTTTCCTTGATTTGTTCCGCTTCGGACATTAAAATATTCCCTACCATGCGAGCCTCCTTCGGTGAGATTATACGACAGGGGATAAGGAGGAAATACGGATCGCTCCTTAACTTCTGTAAGGTTCACCGCATCCACTACCCTAAGCTTTACGGAGTCATTAACGGCTCTAAGACTTCCCGCCCTCTCGTCTTCTTCATCGCCAAAGACCTCAACATGCCCGAGCTGTGTTTCCTCTACGAAGAGTTCCTTCATGAGAGAAAGTCTGGCGGAGCTAAGGGTAGTTCTCAATCAAAAGAAGCCAAAGATTTGGATAAAACCAAGGAGGGATAAACAGTGGGAAGAAGGAACCATTTAGACTTTGAGAACCTGAACATGTCCCGTAAGGTAAGCGAGTGGCTCTATCAGGAGATCGCTCATTCCAAAAAGCACATATCCCATGTTGCCAAGGCTCTGGGAATAAGCGAGTGGAACCTCTATAAGTATACGGATCCTGAAAGTGCTGCTAACAACTTCCCCGCTTTCCTGCTTCCGAGGTTCA
>WFYK01000121.1 GCA_015490105.1 Aquificaceae bacterium
AGGTGACTACGAGGATCTTAAGGAGTGGTTCCAAAGAAGCCTACCCGAAGATGTTGAAATCTTTAAGGAATTTCATGCTCTTTTAGACGAGCATGCTAAGACCTTTTGCAGAAAAAGACCCTTGTGCGATAAATGTTTTTTAAAATGTCCTTACAGGGAGGTCCGCTATGGCGGTCAAGTGTCTTGAACACAGAGAACTTTGTCCTTTTTGCCACAGAATAGCCCTGAAAGTTTGCGAATACACCCAACCCTATCCGAGGGTGGAGGCCTACTGCGAGTGCTGTGGATACAGGAGCTACGACGTTCCTATGAAGCTATCCAAAGAGATCTTCTATAAGATCCTAGATAAACTTGCCCGAAAGGAAATAGGAGGTGTATGCCTTGACGATAGATGTGGATCTGTGGATGTTATAAAGCTACTTAAAGAAGGAAGATACACAGAATACAGGTGTCTTGAATGCGGAGCGGAATGGAACAGCGATGAAATACTGAGGGCTATGGAGAGGGTAAAGGAAGCTCAGAAAAAATTCAGCAGGGGTGAAGATCCTAAGAACATACTCAGGGCTCAGGAAGGAGAGTGTCCACTTTGCGGTTGGGATATAGGTCATCTTCACGAAGGTTATGCGGTTGAGATAAAGTGTCCCGTTTGTGGATACCATAACGAGTTCATTGAGGAATTTCCTGAAAAAGAACCACCGCCTGAGGTAGCGGAAAGATTCCCCAAAGCGGAAGAAGTAGGATGAAGCACCCATATCAAGAACTTCACAGATTTTTAAGCTGGAAGGAAAGGTTCTTGCAGGATTACGAGAAGATAGAGCAATCTGATCTCGATCTCATAAAGGAGGAGATAAAAGACCTTTGGGAGGGTGAACCGGACGACAGGCTTCTTAAAGCCATCCGATCCATGTATGTGGGCGGGATGGAAAAAAGAGTGGAGGATCCCGAAATAAGGAAGTGGACCAACTGGGCGGGAGTGAAAACTTACAAAACCTTCAACGGTTTCCCTCAGCTCAGTGATAGGGAACTTTCCTTCGTCTTTTACGCCATAGGGAAGCTCTTTGTCCCCCTACTTCTTCACCAGAGGGGGGTTAAATCCGAACCTTTTAAAAGACTCTCTAAGGAAGAACAGGAGGAGGCGGTCTTTGACGAACTTGACACAATCTGGGAAACTCAGCTGACCCTTATCCTCCAAGCACTTCAGTTTTTAGATCTCAAGTGAATCTAATTTCAAAATGGGCACCTCCGTTGCCAGGAACCGCTCTGATCTTCCAGCCGTGATCTTCCACTATCTTTTTTACTATAGCCATACCGAGTCCCATACCTTTGGGGTTTTTTGAGTAGTAAGGTTCAAATATCCTCAAAGCCTCCTCTGAAGATATCCCTCTTCCGTTGTCCGAATATGTAATGCCTTCGTTTGAAACTTCGATCCTCACCTGTGTAGCCCCCCACTCTATGCTGTTGTTTATAAGGTTGTAGAAAAGATCCATCAGCATCTTCTTGTCCCCTTTAACTTTAGCGTTTCCCTTTACTTCCAACTTTATGTTGGAACCCTCGTATAGGGTTCTGACCTCGTTTAAAATGTCGGATACTTCGAACTCTTCAAATTTAGGAGTCCTTACGGGTGAAAAGTGTTTGAACTGGGTAAGCAAGGAGCTTATCCTGTCTATTTCCCTGATTATCGCCTGAACGAGGCGGGATATCTTTGTTTTATCAACTTGACCGTTCTCCACATACCTTTCTATCCTCTGAACGTTCAACTTCATAGGCGTTAGAGGATTTTTTATTTCATGGGCTATCCTCTTAACCGCTTCCTGCCATGTTTTAAAGCGTTCCGCTTCCTTTACCGAGCTTACATCTTCGATTATGTAAATTTTCCCTTCTGAGAGTTTTACCTCTTCGATTTTAAGGTTGTTGTTTTGCTTTGCTCTTTTTAGCCCTTCGTGGGGGTTCTCCGTTTCCGTGAGCTTCTTGAAAGACTCGTTGACTATTGCTCCACCGTTTTTCTTCAGAAAAGCTACCCCAACTGGGAGAGCCTCTACGAGTTTTTGAAGTAATTCCTTTTCGCTTTTTAGCTCTTCGTAAATCCTTTGCAAGTTGTCCTTCATAGTTTTAAAAGCTTTAGAAAGCCTTTCTATCTCGTCACCGGTCTTTTCTACGTCGACCTCAACGTTGAGATCCCCGGAAGATATTAACAGGGCCTTGTCCGAAAGCCTTTCTATAGGCTCGCTTATGTGCCTTGCGATCAACATTGCAAGCCATACAGTTGCAAGAAAGGTAAGGAGTGTTATGAAAACTATAAAGAAGACAAAAACCCCTGTGATGATGTCCCGTGTCTTCACGAAAGCTCTCAAGTCTAAGGCCATTTCCCCGAAAGAGGAAACACTCCTTATCAGCTCTATGTCTTTGGATATTTCTACCACGTAGTTTCCCCTACCGCTGTTTACACAGATCCTGTAAGAGAGCTCCATTTCAGAAACTTCAAAAGAGCATTCCCCCACGGGGATTACTGAAACAACACCCTCCAAAGAGGAAAGCTTTTCCTCTAAACCCGCTTCAATAAGGGTTTGTGCTATAGTCCTGAAGGTTTGAATTTTGGAAAGTTCAAGCTTGTAGAGTTCCCTATATACTTTCTCGGAAGTACTCGACAATGCTCTTGTCTTTGAAGAGAGATATTCCTTGGTTGACTGAATTACCACCACTATAGAAAAGAGGTTTAAAAGGAGTATGGGCACGAAAAGGTAGAGGAAAAGTATGTTTGCAAGCTTCCTCCTCAAAACGTTTTTACGCTTGCCTAAGTATACCTTTATGAGTTTGCGCAAAATAACCGCGGTGATAACCGTGAGGGCTAACAAATCTATATTTATGGCTAACAGAAGCAGGTAGTAGTTAGCGTAGGGCAGGTTTTTGAGGTTTTCTATAAATAGGTAGTTGATAAAGAGAAGGAGAAGGAGCAGAAGGAGGAGGAAGGCTTTAGCTTTCACCTGACTCCTTTATGCGGTGATGCTTTATCATTTCACCTTCCGCCCAGTATATGGCCATCTCCGCCACGTTTTCCGCGTGATCCGCTATCCTCTCAAAGTGTCTTGCTACGAAAGACAGATGTATGACCCTCTTTATGTTCCGCGGATCTTCCATCACGTAAGTTATGAGCTCTCTCTCAAGCTGATGGTAAAGCTCGTCTATCATGTCGTCCTTTTCTATTACCTTCTTTGCCAGCATGGTATCCCTTTGCAGAAAGCAGATGACACTGTCATTTACCATATCCCTTACCATCTGAGCCATAAGGGTGAGGTTCACGTAGGGTTTAAGGGGAGGCTCCTGAGCTAAGAATATGGACCTCTCCGCTATGTTTTCCGCCTCGTCACCCATGCGTTCCAGATCGGAAACGATCTTGTATATTCCCATCACCAGCCTCAGGTCCGTGGCTTCTGGCTGATAGAGGGCGAGGATCTTGATACACCTCCTTTCTATCTCCACCTCGAGCTGGTCTATCTCATCGTCCCCTTTTATTATCTGCTCCGCCAGTTCCACGTCCTGATCGTTTAGGGACTTTATCGCCTTATCTATGGATTCCTGAACGAGTTTGGCCATTTTAATGACCAAATTTTTGGTCTCTTCGAGTTCCTCTAAGAATCTCATAGTTCGAAGTCTTTCAGATATTTAGCCCTCGAGGGGTGCCTGAGCTTCCTTATAGCTTTTGATTCTATTTGCCTTATACGTTCTCTGGTGACGTTGAACATCTTTCCTACCTGTTCGAGGGTATACTCGGTTCCGTCGACGAGACCGTAGCGGTATCTCAGGATTTCTCTCTCTTTTTCGGAAAGTGTAGCCAAGACCTTTTCAAGTTGCTCTCTCAACAGTTTTCTCGTTACATACTCTTCCGGATTGGGTATGGACTTGTCCTCTATGAAGTCCTTGAGGAAAGTATCTTCGTCGTCTCCTATAGGAGTCTCAAGGGATATGGGCTCTTGGGCGGATCTGAGGACCTTCCTGACCTTTTCGGGGCTCATGCCGAGGTGTTCTGCTATCTCCTCAGGAGTTGGCTCTCTTCCGAGCTCTTGGAAGAGTTTCTTGGAAGCCTTTATTATCTTGTTGATCGTCTCTATCATGTGGACAGGGATCCTTATGGTTCTTGCCTGATCCGCTATAGCACGGGTTATAGCTTGTCTGATCCACCAAGTGGCGTAGGTGGAGAACTTGTAGCCTTTCCTGTAGTCGTATTTGTCGACCGCCTTCATGAGACCGATGTTCCCTTCTTGAATGAGATCAAGGAAGTGCAGGCCTCTGTTTACATACTTCTTGGCTATGGAAACAACAAGTCTCAGGTTGGACTGAATCATTATCTGTTTTGCTTTCACTACTTTCTTTCTTCCCTGTTCGATTATCTGAACTACACGCTTCATCTCATCGGGGATTATCCCCATTTCCTTGCGCAGTCTTTCAAGATCTCTCTTGAGAGAAACGTATTCGTTCACGAGGGTGTTGAAACGCTCAAAAGACATTCCCGCTTCACTTACCTTCTTCTGAAGGTCCTCCCTTTCGAGGTAGCTTTGGACGAGTTCTTCCACATCAGGATGTATGGACCTTAGCTTTTTCTTTCTGCTTTCGAAGTCCCTAAGTTTCTTAACGTATTTTTGATAGATCTTGAGAAGCTCATCCGCTATACGCTCGAATTTGGAATATTTAATTCTCATCTGATGGACTATCCTGTTCATCTGAGCGTGTTTGTATAGGTATTCCCTTTTCGTTTCGGGTGTTCTCTCCTTGAGGTATTTTTCGCGAGCTTCTATGAGATCCTTGTAAGCTTTTGCTAGCTGGAGACCTTTTTCCATAAAGAACCTTTCGTGCTTTTCACAGTTCTCTTCATAGCAATCGCTGTTAGGATCTTCCTCTACCAAGTCCATAATGTCGGTTATTTTCAGCTTACCGTTGCAAAGCTTTGCCCACTCTTGCAGTATCCTCTCCACGAGGAAAGAGGTTCTCAAAAGTCCCCTTCTCATTATCTTTCTTCCAGTTTCGATCTGTTTTGCGTAGTAGATTTCCTGTTCACGTGTCAGGAGTGGGATTTTACCCATTTCCTTGAGATAGAGCTTTACCGGGTCTCCGTCCCTTCCCATAACGGTGAAGGAGTCGGCGGAAACAACCAGTTCGTCCATCTGTTTTTTGGACTCAAACTCCTCTTCGCTTTCGACCACTTGAATGTTAAAGCTCGACAGAATATCGATCAGATCCTCAAAGCTGTCGGAGGAGACGACATCTTCGTCGAGTATCTCGTTGATTTCATCGTAGGTAAGAAAGCCCTTCTCCTTTCCCAGTTCCACCAACTGCCTTAAAGCCTCTCTGTCTATCATCTCCTACCTCCAAAGGATCTATGTAAAGATGTGCTCAAGATTACCTTTCTGAGCCCCCTCCTGTCCACCTCCTCGTCGGGTCTGACACTGAGATCTTCCACTATCTTCCAAAACCTCTCTTCCAAATCAGGAACCTCTACCTCTTCCACTTCCTGAGGCAACTCTTCTACCTCTCCTCTAAGTAATCCTTCCGCCAAACTTTTAACTTTATAAGGCAAATCCAAAGTGTCAAGGTCTATTGAAACTTTCAGAGTCTTCAAGCCCTTCAAGAATATCCTCAAGTGAACGGGGAGAGAAGAGTTTTCTTCAACTTTAGTGCTCTTAACGGGCTTTATCTTTTCCGCCAAGGCATCGTGGGGTATACCCGTTAATTTACTTGCTTCGCTCACAAGGTCGTGCATCTTTACGGGGTCCTGAACGTAGGGGATGTATTTTAGAAACTTTTCCAATGCCCGTTTTCTTATCGAAGGGTCTTTTAACTCAGCAAATATACCTTCAAAGATCTCTCTCGAATCGTCTATTAGACTTTGCAAAGCGGAAGGGCCCTCATCACTCACAAAGTCATGGGGATCCTTACCCGCTGGCAGGAACACTGGAAAAACTTCAAGATCTTGAGAAAGAAGGAAAGGTATTGTCCTGTCGAGAGCTTTCCTCCCCGCTTCGTCTCCGTCAAAAAGAAGGTATACCTTGCTTACGTATTTTTTTAAGACCTTTGCGTGATTTTCGCTGAAGGCAGTTCCTAAGGTAGCTACAGCGTTTTTAAAGCCCTCCTGATGGAGGGATACAACGTCAAAGTATCCTTCGACAAGTATGGCACTTTTAAAATCCTTCAAATAAGAAAGCCCTTCATAGAGCCCGAACAAAAGGTGAGATTTTTTAAAAAAGGGAGAGTCCGGAGAGTTTACATACTTAGGACCGTTGCCTTCAAGAATCCTACCTCCGAAACCTACTACATCCCCTCTTTCGTTCCTTACCGCAAAGGTGATCCGCCCTTTAAACAGATCTACAAAGGAGTCTTCACCTACTTTTTTTAAGTTCCCGCTCTTCAGGTAGTGATCTAAGATCCCTTCTTTCCTGAGGAAATTTACAAGTTCCTCTGAGGAAGCGGAAAACCCGATGAGGAATCTCTTAATAGACGCCTTTTCTATTGATCTTGTCTTTAGATATTCTAAAGCTTCCCTGCTTTGAGCCAGTTTTCTGTGATAAAACTCCGCAACCTTGGATATGGCCAGTAAAGTCTCTGAATCTACTTTTTCCTCCCTGGGAAGTTTAAGTTTTATTCCATACTTTTTTGCAATTTCTACCGCAGCTTGAAAGTAAGGGATGTTTTCATACAGGGAAACGAACTTTATAGCATCACCGCCGACACCACAACCGAAACATTTGAAGATACCCTTTAAAGGGGAAACGTAAAAGGAAGGGGTTCTATCAGGATGAAAAGGACATCTGGCTCTATAGTTGACTCCTACCCTCTCCAAGGGTATGTATTCTGAAATGATATCTACGATATCTATTTCTCTCCTTAGGTCTTCCAGATCGGAAGCCATTACTTGAAGGAATTTATACCCTCGTTGAGGCCAGTCAAGGGAATTTCAAGATTTGGCCTCTTCCTTTTCTTTTTCTTCCTTTTTAGCTTCATCAAGTTCCTTAGCTTTTACTTCTTTTACCTTTGTTTCCTCCTCTACGTCTATCTCACCCGAAAGGGCCTTTTTAAAGTTTCTGATCCCTGAACCCAAGGCCTTCCCCACTTCAGGTATGCGCGATGCTCCGAAGAGGAGAACAACTATAGCTAAGATTACCAAAAGTTCGGTATAGCTGATACCACCCGGTAGCATAACCTTACCTCCTCGTCTATATCATAACACCCGCCTAAAGGTTTATCTCCGCCCGCAGTATGTCGTGAAGGTGAATTATCCCTACTGGTCTGTGGTTATCATCTACAACGATCAGAACAGTTATTTTGTGTTCTTCCATTCTCCTTAAAGCCTCAAGGGCAAGCTCGTCTTCCTTAGCGGTTTTTGGGTTAGTAGTCATAGCATCTCTCGCTACCGCGGTGTTGAAATCTCCTCCCCTCTTTACGAAACGCCTCAAATCTCCGTCGGTGATTATACCCGTGAGTTTGCCCTCTCCGTTTACTACCGCGGTAGCACCAAAACCCTTCGACGTCATTTCTAAAACTACCTCTTTCATGGGTGTGTCTTCTTTTACTACAGGCAATTCATCACCCGTGTGGTAAAGATCTCTAACAAGTCTCAGTTTCCTGCCGAGCGATCCAGCAGGGTGTCTTAAGGCAAAGTCCCTTTCGGAAAAACCCCTTAGCTTTAAAAGGCTCATAGCTAATGCATCTCCCAAAGTGAGGGTTACGGTGGAGGAAGTCGTCGGGGCAAGTTTTAGGGGGCAGGCTTCTTCCTTGACGTTCAAATATATATGAACATCACTGTATTTTGCCAAGGTGGACTCGGGGTTGTTCGTTATGGCTATTACCGGGACGCCGAGCATCTTAGCGTAGGGGATAATTTGAAGGACCTCTTGAGACTCTCCGCTGTTGGAGATTGCGATCAGAACGTCCCCGCTGTCTAAAGTTCCCAGATCTCCATGGAGTGCCTCCGCGGGATGCAGAAATTGAGCGGGGGTCCCGGTGCTCGAAAGGGTAGAAGCTATCTTTCTGGCAACGTGTCCCGATTTCCCTATGCCCGTTACGATAACCTTACCTTCGCAGGCGAGGATTAAATCTATAGCTTTTAAAAACTCTCCTCCCAATGCATCCTTTAGGTTTTTTAGGCCCTCTATTTCCTTATCTATTACTTCCTTGGCAAAGTTTAAAATCTCTTCCTTTGAACTGACTTCCTTCATACCTCACCCCTTGGCAGGTCTCTTTCCCAAGAGGGTTTCTACTATAGCTATTATTTTCATCTTGCACGGTGCTGGTGCCTTGGTAAAAATACCGAGTGTGTCTATCACCCTACTGACCTCCTCCGGAGAGCTGTTCTTCACGAAATCGTTCAAGAGTTCTAAAGAATCCTCTATGCCTGAAACGATCTTCTCTTGGTTTGCAAGATCTTTTATATCGGTTCCGTCCCTGAGCTTTCTTAGGGCTTTCATGCATTTGACGGTCAGGTCGTCCCTGAACTCGGACCATCTGAGGTCCGCATAGCGGGTAACTATCTCCAGGAATAATTCGAGGCTTCTCATATAAGATAGTTAAACATGGGGGTAAGGTTTGAGTCCACAGGTATAAAAGACGAAGAGAAAGCTAAGGAGATCCTTAGAAAGGAAGGTTACTCCGTTTATGTGTGGGAAGACTCTCCGGGCACATATTACCCTACCCATACGCATCCAGACAGGGAGGTCAGATGGGTTGTAAAGGGTGAGGTGACTATAGGAGTAGAGGGCAGAGAGATTACGCTGAAGGAAGGCGATCGTATAGAGCTTGATCCCAACACACCCCATTGGGCTAAAACGGACAAGGGTGTAAGGTATGTCTGCGGTTCTAAGTGATGGGTAAGGTAGTTTCTTTCGGCGGATCTCCTCAACCTAAGGACGAAAACTTAAAGCCCTTGACAGAGGAAGATATAAAAGCCCTCTTTGATCCTCTCAAGGAGGGGTTATTCAAACTCTACCCTTCCCAGATTGGATCCGTAGACGGTATAGTTGCGGTAGGGGAGGCCAAGGATAGTAGGAAGGTCCTGGTAGGACTTCTCTTTTGGACAAATAAAAAAACGGGAATGAGGTCACTTTCTACATTTATAGCGTTTTTCCTCAACGACAAACTCGAAAAGATATCTTTCTTGGAAGCTAAGAACAACTACTGGGATTGGGATATAGCTGTTAAGACCTTAAAGCCTGACTTTCATATAGAGGAGATGGTAAGTGAAATACTAAGAGTTAAGAAGGAGTTCACAGGAGGGTAAGACTATGAAAGTGTTTTCACCTAAGGTGGTTCTCTTCCTTCACGCTTTTCCCCTGAGTAAGGACATGTATATCTATCAGTTTAGGAAACTCGAGGAAAAAGGGCTTCCTTTCGTTGCCCTCGACTACCCCGGTTTTGGGGACGAACCACCGCCTTTGGGTGACGTTTCGATCGAAAGTTTAACGGACTTTGTAGTGTTTAAGTTGAGGTCCTTAGGGGTTAGGGAGGTAGTTGCGATAGGTGACAGTATGGGTGGATACATAATGTTTGACCTTTTCAGGAGATACAGAACCCTCTTAAGAGGTTTGGTTTTTGTAGCGACAAGGGCTGAAGCGGACCCGCCAGAAGCTAAAAAACTAAGGTATGAAACCATAGAAAGGGTGAAAAAGGAGGGAAAGGCTTTTCTTATAGAAACTATGCTTGAAAATCAGACCTCGCCCGCAACGAAAAGGGACACTTCAAAGATGGCCTTTCTAAGAACACTTATGGAAAAGGCCACAGAGGAAGGAATAGTAAAAACACTGAAGGCTCTTGCGGAACGCAGAGACAACACGGATTTGCTCAGCCAAATAGATGTTCCCACTCTCGTTATCGCAGGAAAGGACGATGAGAAGGTGACACCTCCCCAAGTGGTTAAGAAAATAGCTCAAGGTATAAAGGGCAGTGTCTACTACGAACTTGAAAACAGCGCTCACCTGCCCCCTTTTGAAAACCCAAAAGCTTTCAACGAGGTTCTTGAGAAGTTTTTAAAGGAAATCTTCTAAAGGAGGTGCGTTATGCTTCCGAGGGAGCTAATAGATCTTATGAGAGATCTGGGAGTATTTCCCGTAGTTGTAGGGACTGTAGACGGGGAAGGTAACCTTCACATGACTTTTATAACTTGGATTTATCCCGTCGACGAAAGGACGCTCAGGCTTGCGGTTAGCTCCAAGGCAAGAACCGCCCAGAACATAAGGGATACGGGTAAAGTTGCAGTTCAAATATTTGCTCCTGACAAGTCCCTCACCTGCTACGGAACCGCAAAGGAAATCCTTGAAAAGATAGAAGGTATACCCTTTGACGTTTCAGTATTTGAGATGAACGTAGAGAGTGTGGAAAATTCCCTCTTTCCCGGGTCTACCATAACGGGGATAATACCCTTTGCCCACACGGGTAAAGTTTTGAAGATGGTCGAGCTCGATGAGAAAGTAATGAGTGCTTTAAAGAGCTAAGTGAAGCTCCTGAAGGTTTTTTTGCCTACCGGATCCGTAGCTTACTACGATCCACCTCAAGATATGCCCTCCGATCCGATAGGTCGGAGGGTTTTAGTGCCTTCGGGAGATGGACACGTTACAGGTGTAGTTGCTGGTTTAGGGAAGGGGAAACCAAAAGGGGAAGCACTCTACTTTGTGGACGATTCTCCCGTCGTAGGTAGGGATGAAATAGTTTTTGTTTATCAGTGTGCTAAAGACTATCTACTTTCACCTGCCAAGGTCTTTTCCTTTTTATTTCCCTCCGCCTTCTTTTGGAAGCGCAAAAGTGTAGTCAAAGTCAATATCAAAAACCTGAAAGGTTTGGACGCTTTTTCCGCTTCTGTTGTCGAACATGTAAGATCAAAACATCAGGTTAGTTTGTCTTCCCTCGAAAAGAAGTTCGGAAAAGCACCTATAAAGGAACTCATAAAAAAGGGTATACTCAGGGTAGAGGAAAGGTGGATAGCTCCAGAACCCAAAAAAGAGGTCTTCCTTTCCCTGGCTGTAAACTTGGAAGAAGCTCTAAGTAGGATCAAAAAAGCCCAAAAGAAGCTAC
>WFYK01000122.1 GCA_015490105.1 Aquificaceae bacterium
CCGTCTCTGAGTGTCGTATCGTATGTGAAAACCTTATCTCCCATTTCTGCACTCTGAGCATATACCGAAGATCTCTAATCTATGATGGGTGGGCTGAAAGTCAAACTGTTTGCAAACCTCGTCTTGTAGCTTTTCAATATCCTCGTTCACGAACTCTATTATCTTTCCGCACTCCATACAAACCAAATGATCATGGTGGGCTTTACCGGCCACGAACTCGTAAATGGTTCTGTTGTTCTGTTTTATAACCTCTTTTATAACCCCGAATTCTTGAAGGAGCTTCAAGGTTCTGTATATAGTGGATCGGGACACACTCCTATCAGTCTGGGTGGCTATCCAACTGACGAGCTCTTCCACCTCAAAGTGCTTGCCGTAGCGTGCAATGAGATCTATGAGATTTAATCTGCTTTGGGTCACTTTCATATTCTTACGTTTTAAAAAGCGCGAAAACTCCCTCTTTATCTCCTCAACGTCTATGCTCATTTGCCAAATAATATATAGACTCTTGCCCTTTCAAAGCAAGGATAAAAGACCTATTTTTAGTTTATGGTGATCCGACTCATCCTAAGCCTTTTGTTTGTTGTTTTACTCGGTTGCGGAGGAGTCAGCGTAACGTATATAGAAGCTTATCAAGACGGAAATAGCCTCGTTGTATCTTTTAGCATTTCCACCACGGAAGACTCTTATGTTTACGTGTATTTGAAAGACCCCTCTACCGGTTATACAGCGGAGATACTGCGAACTTCGTGTAACGGCTACTGTGTTGAGGCAACTTCCTGCAACATTTACGGATACGACATATACTGTGCTGGAGTAAATGTGTTTAAGATAGAGAAAGAAGGAACATATAAAGTTCTGGTAGAGGTCTGCGAAAAGGACTTCCTCTTTTGCTCTATCGAACACGAAACAGAGGTATACCTCAAACCTTACGAGCCTCCCATCCTGTAAAATTAACGGAAAAAATCCGAGGAGGTAAAGGAATGCCCTTTGAACTGGCAAAGAGACTGAAAGTCCTGCCCCCTTACCTTTTCGCGGAACTCGACAGAAGGAAGCAGGAGAAGATAGAGCAAGGTGTGGACGTGATAGATCTGGGTGTGGGTGATCCTGACCTTCCAACACCTGAACCTATAGTAGAAGCCCTCAGGGAAGCGGTGAGGGACCCATCCACCCACAAATATCCTTCCTATGTAGGTATGAGGGAGTTTCGTCAGGCGGTTGCCAACTGGTATAAACGTAGGTTCGATGTAGACCTGAATCCCGATACCGAGGTTATAACCCTAATAGGTTCCAAAGAGGGTATAGCTCATTTTCCCTTAGCCTTCGTTCAAGAAGGAGATGTAGTCCTATACCCTGATCCTTCCTACCCGGTTTACAAGATAGGAACTATATTTGCGGGGGGAGAACCTTACCCGGTTGCTCTGAAGGAGGAAAACGATTTTCTGCCCGATTTGGGATCCATACCTCAGGAAGTGGTAGACAGGGCCAAGATTATATGGATAAATTATCCCAACAATCCCACCTCCGCGGACGCAACTGAGGATTTTTACAGGGATCTTATCAGATGGGCTAAAAAGCACAACATTATCGTTGCCTCAGACAACGCTTACTCTGAGATCTACACCGGTGACAAGAAACCTATTTCCATACTTCAAATAGAAGGTGCAAAGGAGGTAGCTATAGAGTTTCACTCCCTATCAAAGACCTACAACATGACCGGCTGGCGTATAGGCATGGCGGTTGGAAGCGAAGAACTTGTTAGGGCTCTCGGAAAGGTCAAAACTAACATAGATTCGGGGCAGTTTAACGCGGTCCAAAGGGCAGGTATCGTCGCTTTAAACCTTCCTGAAAGCGAGCTTGATAAACTGCGCGCTATATACAGGGAAAGAAGGCAAGTTATGACCTCCGCTCTCAGGAGTTTAGAGCTAAAGCCCTACGAATCTGAAGTTACCTTCTACATATGGACAAAAGTCCCTGATGGATACACTTCAGCGGAGTTTGTGGGAAGGCTCATAGACGAGGCGGGAATAGTGTGCACCCCCGGAAACGGGTTCGGGGATGCGGGTGAAGGCTACTTTAGGATCTCGCTAACCGTTCCCACCGAAAGACTCAAGGAGGCGGCCAGCAGAATCGAAAAGCTAAAGCTATGATGGATCAATACATAAACCTCGTAGATATAAGCATCAGTGTCCCAACGGTTCC
>WFYK01000123.1 GCA_015490105.1 Aquificaceae bacterium
CTTCAGTGAAGTTGGGGACTTTCTCCGAGTTTTTGTAGAGGTAGAGGGGGAAGAGGTAGTTAATATCAAACCTTGCCACTGACTTATGTCCTACTATGTGGCTTGTTATAAACACGCCCCAATCATCCTTAGACTGTTTTGGCATCACAAGTCCCAAGTTCTCGCCTTTGAGCATGTGGGTCATTAGATCCCTTACTCGGAAAACTACCGTAGGGTGGTAGAAGATATACCTGATGTCATAGGGTCTGTATAGGATGGGTTTTATGAAATCTGAAAGATTTTTACCTCCCAGCTCCTTCCTTAACTTTTTCCTTGCCTCTGAGAGTTTCCAAGCGTAGTTGTCTCCTACTTTGAACCTTCTCCTTATCTCCTCATCGCTTACGCTTTCGTCTAAAAACATCCTTATCTTCTCCTCTACCTCCTCTGGGGTAAAGCCTATTACCAGATTGTCCCTTGCGGTTACTATCCCGCTCACGAACTCCTTGAAGATTTCCGCCACGCTCGGGGAC
This sequence comes from Aquificaceae bacterium, assembly GCA_015490105.1. GTDB lineage: Bacteria > Aquificota > Aquificia > Aquificales > Aquificaceae > Hydrogenivirga. Next base: position 510 of record WFYK01000123.1, read on the forward strand.
TTTTCGTATTCTTCATCCATTTTCACGGGCTTGAAGAAGTAAAAGGGGCTTTCGGGTTCTACCTTGTGCCAGTTTATGCCTTTCAAAGTCTTTTCTTCCAGAAAGTTCAGTTTCTCCTCCCTGCTAAGTAGCTTTTCATCTTCAAGGGTTGAGTAGTAAAAGACCTCTCCGTGCTCACCTTCCTTTGAGCCGTCTTTGATGAAAATCCCTATCGCTACACCCTGCTGGATGTCAAAAACGTTCTCGTCGGGTTCCCTCTTCCTTTTGTTGCCGTGAAGGTCAAGGATGTATATCCTGTCAAAGGTCTTTAAAAGGGACTGTCTCATCCCCGCAAAGGTGGGGTTGTCTATGTAGGAGTGGTTTGTGATGTAGCCCACAACTCCTTTACCGCTCTTTTGGATCTTCCACTGGGCGAAGCGTATGAACTTCACGTAGTCATCCTGAAGCCATACCTTTACCTTCTGAGTCCTTGAAAGCTCTTCTAAGAAGCTCTTTAAGTCCTTCCCGTCCACCTTGTAGTAGCTCTGGCATCCGTCCACGTCCTTTTTCAGAAACTCGTTTATCTCCCTGCGGTTGTTGGCGGAGATACCGCTGTAGGGCGGGTTGCCTATCACCACGAGTATCCTTTCTTTGGTTTTTATCTCGTCCGCCTCCCTTATCTCCTTTGCCCACTCCTGAGAGAAAAGATACGGAATACCTTTGTGCTCAAACTCCAAGGTGTTGGTCAGGTAAAACCTGAACTTTCTGTCCTCTATCCCGATGTCGCTTAAGAACTTTCCCACCTTAAGGTGCCCTATCACGTAGGGGGCGGGCAGTAGTTCAAAGGCAAAGAAGTTCTCAAGAACCGTCTTCTCAAAATATTCCCTGATAGCCCCTTCCCCGAGGGTCTCTTTTACTCTCTCTTTGAGCCTGCTGAGAACCTCCAAGATAAAGGTCAAAGTCCCTCCCGCAGGGTCTAAGAGCTTTAGCCCCTCTTCCATGTATCCGTTGAAGGAAAAGCGATCTTTCAGAACCTCTTCTACGCTCCTGACGATGAACCGAACCACCTCCTTGGGGGTGTAGTAAACGCCCCTTACCTCCCTGAGTTTTGGGTTGTATTCTTTGAGGAAAGGCTCGTAAAAGTGTATGGTAAGCTCTTCGGGGGTAAGTTCTTGGGAGTTAGGTTCAAAGAGGTTTAGGGTGTTTTCTATCTCTGAGATTATCCACTCTATTTCCTTCTCTTCTATCTTGAGGATCTCTACGAATATGTCCCTTATGATGCTCAGGCTTTGGGGGATCTGAAAGATAACCTCTTCCTTCTTTATGAACTCCCTCTTTACTCTGAGAATAAGTAGGGCGTAGGCGAGGGACTGGGCTACGGTGTCCGCAAACTCCTCCTCACTTATGTTGTGGATGATGTATTCCTTGATCAGGTTGTAGAGGTTTTTGAGGGAAGTGTTTTCTTTTAGTTCTGATAGTATTTCATTTTTGAGGAGGGCGACTCTCCAAGATAGAGCTTTGGCGAGCTGGTCGGGGGTCTTTATGGGCTTTTCTTGGTAGTTGAGGAAGTCATTCAAAAGCTCTTCAAGGTCTTTTTCGTTAGCCTTTGAGAGGTTTTCCCTTTTAAGGTCATCAAGGTCTAAGAGCTTTGCCCTCTTTACCTCCTTTCCGCCGAGGAAGTGAATGAACTCAAGGAAGTTGGTAAGGAGGAAGTTCTTGAAGTGCCTCTTGTATCTTTTTATTTGGTCTGTTTCCAGAAGGGCATCAAGGCTTTCTTCGGGTCTCTTTGCCTCTATGTAGCCGACGATAAAGCCGTCCTTTTGGAAGACTTTAAGGTCGGGGAAGCCTGCGGAGGTTTTGGAAGGGAGGATCAGGACGTTTACGCCCTTTGACTCAAGGAGGTTTTTGAGAGCGGGGTAGAAGCTCTCTTCTCTGGGGTTTTGGTTTAGCGTCTTGCGGAGTTCTTCTAAGTATTCTTTCACGCTACTCATGCTCATACCATACCACCCATCATAAGCATATTCATTCGCTTTTTCCCCTTCCTTACCCCCTTACCACTTCATCCCTCAATGGATTCCCCTTTAACTTCGCTCCCCTCCTCACAAGCACCCACCCACTTATACCTTCATCATGCAAATACCTGAAAAACTTATGTGTGTCATAGTTATATCTGCTCCAGTCTTTGCTCATAGTCCTTTTATCTTACCTGATGAGTTTTTAGACAAAGCACTTCATTTTTAATAAAAACTTAACTTTAACCCCTTAAATTGAAACAGTGAAAAAATTAGGAGGAGAAAGTCATGAGAGTTGTAA
>WFYK01000124.1 GCA_015490105.1 Aquificaceae bacterium
ACATCCTATAAGGGAAATAGGCGTCTATCCAATAACCTTGAGACTCCACAGGGAAGTCTCGGTAGAGATAAAGGTAAACGTTCAGCCTCAGGAGCAGGAGTGATTAGCTATGAAGGAAGTAGTCATTGAAAGGAAAAGGGTTCTGCCCTCTGATTGGATACTGGTTCTTGCGGGAATCCTAATAGCTATAGGTCTTTCCCTTTTCCCTTACGAGAATACCTTCTGGTATAAATCCGCTATGCTCGTTTACGGACTTTCCGCCCTCGTTTATCTTGCCTACCTTCTTCTGAGAGACCCTATTTTAGGAAAGGTAGCTACCTTAACCCTCTCGGGTGGCCTTGTCTTTAACCTAACCGGAATGATCAGGAGATCCATCGAAAGCTATCAGATGGGTGTTTTCCATCCCCCATGGAGTAATCTCTTTGAAGCACTTACCTTCTGGAGCTTTATAGCGGGTGCTGTTTACTTACTTATTGAAAGGAAGTATGGTTTTAAGCTCATAGGTGCTTTTGTTTTGCCTGTAATTTTCTTCACCTCCGCCTTTGCTATTTTCAAAGCAAATCACGAGATCCAACCCCTTATGCCCGCTTTGAGGAGCTACTGGCTTTACCTTCATGTGGTTACAGCCTTTACCGGTTATGCGGGCTTTACCGTAGCTTTCGGCGGTGCGGTGGCTTACTTGATAAAGGATCACTTCGGTCATAAGAATTTTGTGAAAAAATACATGCCTTCAAAAGAGGTTCTCGATGAGATAACCTACAAGTCTATAGCGATCGTATTTCCCATATGGACCGCTTCAATAATCTTAGGCGCTGCGTGGGCTAACGAAGCTTGGGGCGGTTACTGGAGCTGGGATCCTAAAGAGGTTTGGTCTCTCATAGTTTGGCTTTTCTTCGGTGCATACCTTCACGCGAGGCAGTTGATGGGTTGGCGGGGTAAGAGAGTGGCTTGGCTTGTGGTCTTCGGATTTATAACTGTTTTAATCTGCTTCTTTGCGGTAAACCTTTACTTCCCCGGACTACACAGCTACGCTACAGAGTAAATGAACCTTGATCCGCTCCTTTATTCGTATGTTCTCGTTCTCGGTGCCCTGGCGGTTTCTTCTTTCGCGGGCCTAAAAGAAGAAAAAGAGATCCTTTTTTCTTCGCTCAGAACATCGGTTCAACTGCTCGCCTTAGGATACGCTTTGGGTTTAGTTCTTAAGATAGATTCTCCCTTTGAACTGGCTTTGTTGATAGTTTTTATGGTGGGTGTCTCCTCCGTTATCGCCTTCGAAAGGATAAGACATCTCAGGGTTCTTTGGGTTTCTTTTCTTGCCATAGGAATAGCTACCGCTTTTACCGTGTTGCCCTTACTCATCACCGGTGTTTTAAGTGCAAAACCTCATCACCTTATTCCCTTCGGCGGGCTCATTGTGGGGAATACCTTGCATTCGGTAAGTATTTCTCTGGATAGGCTCATAGGTGAGGTAAAAGCCCGTCTTGAGGAAATAGAGGCTAAGGTGTCTTTGGGATCCACCGTTAGGGAGGCTCTCAGAGAGATTTTCGTATCGAGCCTTAAAGCTTCCTTGATTCCTAAAATAAACTTCATGAAAGCCGCTGGACTCGTTCACATACCCGGTGTTGCGGTGGGAATGCTTATGGCAGGTTCAGATCCGAGCCAAGCGGTAATATTTCAGATTGTGATCCTATACGCTATGGTCTTTGCTGGACTTTTAGGAAGCTACATAGCACTTCAGGTAGGCTACCCCTTGGCTTTCGAAGAAGCCCTCAAAGGTTAAAGAAGCTGTCCACCTCCCTCAATATTTCTTCCGGGGTAGACACATGAAGAACCCCCTCAACCTTGTGGGTTTTGTAGCCTACCACTTTCTTTCCGAGGATCAAAGCGTAGGCTATTTCCGATAAGGTGCCGTAGTGTCCTCCTATAGCCACCACCATCTGACCACTCGCTACCACTATAGGATTCCTGTTCCAACTCATCCCCGTGTTTATTTTGATGTCAACGTAAGGGTTAGCGTCGGAGCCGTCGTAAGTGGTAAGTATCCCCACCGTCAGGCCTCCTGACTCTTTTGCACCTTTACACACCGCTTCCATAACTCCTGTCCTCCCTCCGCAGACGACCACAATACCCCTCTTTGCCAACTCTCTACCTACATACAGGGCGGTTTCATACTCTTCTTCGTTAGCCTGGGAGGATCCTATGACCGCAACGGTTTTCAAGCTCATCTCCTCTTCACCTCAAACACTATTAAGCTTACTACTCCGAGAATGATGGAGGAAAACAAGAGGAAACTGTGGGCAAGAAGAGCTACCTTAAAGGCTTGATCGGGAGCCAACCCAAGCAGCTTCAACAGTCCTCCGAAACCCATTTCATAAGTGCCAAGACCCATAAAGCTGTGAACAGGAAGTATGCTCGTTAGCTCACCTCCAGCAAAAGCAAGGCCGAAAGTCATAAACTCTAAATCGCTAACATCCGAGATAGCTACGAACACTGCGGATAGCTTAAGTAAATAGGAAGTCAAAGAAAGCGAAGCCATACCGATTAAGGGCATATTGAGAAAACGCTTCAACAGGAAAAGCCCAAGAAAAGAAAAGATTAAAAGTGCGACCCCGAAAACGGGTTTAAAGAAACTCAAACTTGCTATAGCTATCGCAAGAAGATCTAAGCCCCTTGCAATAAAGAAAGCTTCCAAAGAAGTCTTTAGCTTAACCCCCAGTCTTGAGGCGTAGATGAACCAGCTCAGCTCACCGCTCCTTGCAGGCAAGATGTTGTTTGTCATAATGTTGATAGAGTTGATCAGGAAAAGATTAAGGAAAGATATCTCTTTAAGGATCAACTTCCATCGCAAGGCTCTTGCCACCTGAGAGAGCAAGTAGAAGAAAAAACCTGAAGCTACGTTAGATGGATTCAGCGAAAAGAGTGATCTTAAAAACTCTCCCGGAGGCACGAAGTAAAAAACAACTCCCATGAGAAGTAAGCCCAAAAGGGAACCTATGAAGAATTTCCTTCTCAACCTTTGATTCTCGGAAAGAGGATCTCCCTTTGTCCTACGCTGAAGGACTTTACCTTGCCAAGCTCGAAGTTTTGAACAACTCCATCCATCCCAATCATCCTGAAAGCTTTCTCCATCTTGAAAGGCATAAAGGGATAGAGGAGGTATGCGAGCGTGAGTAAACCCTCCAGTAAGGTGAATAGAACTTTCTCCAAGGAAGGGTCTTGCCGTTTGGCGAGATCCCAAGGGGCTTTCTCGTCAACGAACTTGTTTAGGAAGGAAGAAAGCTTTAAACATTCTTCCAAAGCGGAGTAAAAATTCACATCCTTCATAGCCTGCTCGTAATTCCCCATTATCTCTTGGGCAAAGTTTAGAAATTCACTGTAAGAAGATGAGGAAACCTTACCTCCTAAATACTTTTGGGTCATGGAGACAACCCTGCTGAAAAGGTTTCCTATTTCGTTAGCGAGCTCTCCGTTTATCCTGTTCACTATAGCTTCTTTGGAAAAGTCTCCGTCCTGTCCGAAGGGAACTTCTCTGAGGAGAAAATACCTTATCTCGTCGAGCCCATATTCTTTAACCACGTCGTAGGGATTTACAACGTTCCCCAAGGTTTTGGACATTTTTTTCCCTTCCACGGTCCACCACCCGTGGGCAAAAACCCTTCCGGGGATCTCGTATCCTACCGACATTAGAAAGGCGGGCCAATAGACAGTGTGAAACCTGAGAATATCCTTTCCCACTATATGGAGATCCGCAGGCCAGTATTGTTCCACCTTGTCTTGAAGGGCGGATATGTAGTTAAAGAGGGCATCAAACCATACGTAGATTGTGTGATCTTTGTCGAAGGGAACTTCTATTCCCCATTTGACCCTACTTCTTGGCCTCGTAACGGATAGATCTCTCAAGCCCTGCTTTACAAAAGCTACCACCTCGTTTCGTCTTGCTTGCGGACCTATGAAGTTCGGATTCTCTTCGTAGAGAGAGAGGAGCTTTTCTTGGTATTTAGACAGGCGGAAGAAGTAAGAGGGTTCTTTTATATACTCGCACGGCTTTAAATGAACAGGACACTTGTTCCCCTCTATCAGATCCGAGGGAGCTTTGAACTCTTCACATCCTACACAATACCAACCCTCGTATTCCCCGAGATATATGTCTCCTCTCTCATAGCTCTTCTGAAACACTTCCTTTACAAATTCCACATGGTAATCGTCGGTCGTTCTTATAAAGTGGGTGTATTCTATACCGAGGAATTCCCACAGTTTTTTAAAGTTCTCGGAGTTTTTGTCCGCGAGATCCTTAGGGCTTAACCCTTTTTCCTGTGCGGACTTTTGGATCTTAAGACCGTGTTCATCCGTGCCCGTCAGGAAGAAAACGTCGTAACCCCTTATGCGGTAAAAACGGGCCAACGTATCCGCGGATATGGTGGTATAGGCGTGTCCTATGTGGGGAACATCGTTTACATAGTAGATGGGTGTAGTCAGATAAAACTTAGCCATGGCTCATATTTTACAGCTTACCTTGTCCAAGATTTGGTTCTTCAGTTCGTGGAAAGACCCTTCCTCTATGGCCTTTCTGATTTTTTCCATAAGTGTGTTGTAAAAGTGGAGGTTGTGGATAGTGTTCAGAACGTAAGCGGTTATCTCCTGAGAAACGAACAGGTGACGCAGATACGCCCTTGAAAAATTCCTGCAGGTATAGCAGTCACACTCCGGGTCCAAGGGGGTTGTGTCTTTTTTATACTTCTCGTGCCTTATATCTACTACACCTTGGGAGGTGTAAAGGGTTCCCGTCCTTGCATTTCGCGTGGGAACCACGCAATCGAACATGTCCACGCCCGCTTCAACCGCCAAGATTATGTCTTCGGGTTTGCCCACACCCATCAAGTATCTGGGTTTCTCTTCGGGCAGAAGTTCACAGACGAGACTCGTTATTTCATATAAGACCTCCTTGGGCTCGCCTACCGAAAGACCTCCTATGGCGTATCCGGGAAGATCGCGATCTACGGTTCTTTCCACCGCCTCTTTTCTGAGATCTTCAAAGAAAGCTCCTTGAACTATGCCAAAAAGGGCTTGATCTTCGCGCTTTTTGGCTTTTATGCTCCTGTCGAGCCAACGCAAGGTTCTTTCGAGGGCTTCTCTTGCGTAGTTTTTATCAACTGGGTATTCTACACATTCGTCTAAAGGCATTATTATGTCTGAGCCCAAAATTTCTTGAATTTCTATAACCTTTTCGGGGGTAAAAAAGTGAAGGTCCCCTGCGAGATGATCTTGAAATTCGACACCCTCATCAGTTACCTTCACCTTTGCTTTCCTGCCTTTGAACCTTCCTTTTGCCAAAGAAAAGACTTGATAACCCCCGCTGTCGGTAAGGATAGGACCTTCCCATCCCGAGAATCTGTGAAGGCCTCCGAAAAGGGAAATGATCTCAACTCCGGGTCTCAGATAAAGGTGGTAAGTGTTTCCCAAAATCATCTGAGTTTTAACTTCCTTCAGTAGAGCCGGTGTCATAGCTTTCACCGTCCCTTGAGTTCCAACGGGCATAAAGACGGGAGTTTCTACCGTTCCGTGGGGGGTAAAGAGACGCCCTCTCCTTGCTTTGGAGTCCTTTTTCAGAAGTTCGAACATCTCTATAATCTTACAGATGATCCTGAGCGATAGGACCATCAGAGAACTTATAAGAAAAGGGGAACTCTCAATAGATCCTTTTGAAGATAGTCTAATTCAATGCTCTTCTGTAGACTTGAGGCTCGGTCCGGAAGTGGTAAGGTTCAGAAAGGGAGATGTGATAGACGTTAAAAAGCCTGTGGAAAATGTAGTAAAGGAGAGCTTGGAAGAAGGTATTTTGGAGATAAAACCTAAGGAGTTCCTGCTTGCTACCACACTCGAATATGTAAAGCTTCCGCCTACGGTAACCGCCTTTGTGGAGGGAAGGTCGTCTTTGGGAAGGCTGGGCCTGTTTATAGAAAACGCGGGATGGGTGGATGCGGGTTTTGAAGGTCAAATAACCCTTGAACTATACAACGCAAACGAGGTGCCCATAAGGTTGTATGTAGGTATGCGCATATGCCAGCTTGTCTTTGCCAAGCTTGATCGAGAGCCCGAAAGAGTATACAGAGGTAAATACAGCGGGCAGAGGGGAGCCACTCCATCAAGGATTTACAAAGACTTTCTTAAAAACACCGAATGAGGTTAAATCATCATCCGAAGTGTGATCCTTCAATGTAAAAGGGATCCCGGTTAGAGAAAACCTTTCCTTTAACAGATCCAGATCGGTCTCTTGGGGATCCACGGAATCCAAGGCGCAGGTAAGACAAAACTCTATGAAGTTTTCCGATTCTACCTTAGCCTTCGGCAGGACTACTTCAATCGAGATATCTTTGAAGGGAATAAGACTTAAAATCTCATAGGATCTCTGAGTAGCTACTTCAAGGTTTTCTTCAAAGAAGACCACACCTCCGAGACCTCTTTCTGAAAGGTAAGCTACCTTTACAGGATCAGGATCCTGCATTACCAACTCCAAGGAAAAGTCTGTAGAGAACTCAGATCCCAACTTAGCTATTGGAGGAATCAGCTCTTCTTTTGAGATCCTCAATACCAAGGGAGTTGTAAATCTGCTGAGCAGATCTATGGCTCTATCTATCGAGTTCACCTCAAATACTTTCAGGGTGTAAACGTAGGTGAGAGCATCTTCAAGCAGTTCTTTCCCCCCAACGAGGCCCATCAGCCAAACCTACCGGTGATGTAATCTTCGGTAAGCTTTTGATCAGGCCTTGTAAATATCTTCTCCGTAGGCCCGAATTCTACCAGTTCACCCATATACATGAAGGCGGTATAATCTGAGACCCTCGCAGCTTGCTGCATGTTGTGTGTGACTATAACTATGGTTAAGCGTTTTTTGAGCTCCACTACAAGCTCTTCGATCTTTGCGGTGGAGATAGGATCTAAAGCGGAAGTAGGCTCGTCAAATAGTAAGACTTCAGGCTCTGGAGCTATAGCTCTTGCTATACAAAGTCTTTGCTGTTGTCCTCCGGAAAGGGAGTAGGCGTTGTCTTTGAGCCTGTCTCTTACCTCGTCCCAAAGGGCAGCAGCTCTCAGGGCTTCTTCCACCTTCTCGTCAAGGATGCTCTTTTTCTTTATCCCCTTTAATTTCAAGCCATAGGCCACGTTCTCGTATATGGACTTGGGAAAAGGGTTCGGCTTTTGGAAAACCATCCCTATCCTCATACGTATGGATATGGGGTCCACCTCCTTGGAAACTATGTTTACCCCGTCCGGGTAGAGGATTATTTCACCCTCGTATCTGTTTCCCGGATAAAGGTCATGCATCCTGTTGAAGCTTCTAAGAAGTGTTGTTTTCCCGCATCCTGAGGGACCTATTATTGCGGTTACCTTCTTTTCGTATATTTTCAAGTTTATATCCTTGAGGGCGTGATGTTCTCCGTAGAAGAAGTTAAAATTTTTAACCTCTATCTTTACAGGACTGGCTTCTTCCATGCCAAGATAATTATAGAACGGGGTGTAGCTCAGGTGGTAGAGCGTCGGCTTTGGGAGCCGAAGGTCGGGGGTTCAAGTCCCCCCACCCCGACGAAACTAAAAGGGGTGTCTTTATGAAAAAGGGCATAAAAGATTACTACCAAATCCTCGGAGTATCGAGGGATGCTTCCCTTGATGAGATAAAGAGTGCCTACAGAAGGCTCGCTAAACTGTATCATCCTGATAGAAACCCTGACCCTTCAGCGGAAGAGAAGTTCAAGGAAATAAATGAAGCTTACTACGTCCTTTCTGACGAGGAGAGACGTAAAGAATACGACAGTATATTTTCAAGCGGAGATGAAAAACGCTTCAGAAGTTTCTTGGACTACATCCAAGAGTTCATCAAGGAGGTTATAAAGGCGGAAAGGGAAAGGGGAAAGCGTCCGAGAAAGGGAAACGATATAAGGATGAAACTCTATCTTACCTTGGAGGAAGCGGCCTTCGGAGGAGAGAAAGAGATAAGTTACGATCGATGGATAGATTGTCCCGACTGTAACGGTAAGGGTGTTCAGGGAGAGGCTCAGACGGTAGTGTGTCATGCCTGTGGGGGAAAGGGTAGAAGGGTTTCCGGAATATTTTCCTTTCCAAGACCCTGTTCCGTGTGCAGAGGTAAAGGATTTATCATAAAAAACCCCTGTCCGACGTGCTTCGGAAGGGGGAGAGTAACGACACAGGCGAGGATAAAGATAACTATTCCGCCCGCGACCGAAGAAGGTGAGGTTCTCAAGGTTCCGGGGAAGGGCCATTCCGGATTCAACGGGGGTCCTCCCGGGGATCTCTATTTAAAAGTGTTTTTGAAGGAGCACCCTATATTTAAGAAGGTTAACAAAGACCTCATAGTGGAAAAGAAGATAAGCTATCCTTTAGCTGTTCTCGGAGGCGTTACGAAGGTTCCGACACTCGAAGGAAAAGAGGAAGAAATCTTTATCCAACCCGGGACCGAGTGCGGGTCAACGAAAACGATCCCCGGTAAGGGATTCCCCTCCGATAAAGGTAGGGGTAACTTGATAGTCACCTTTAGGATAGAAGTTCCCAAAGATCCTTCGGGTAAACTCAGAAAGCTTTTAGAAAAGGTAGCGGACGAGCTTGGGGACGAGGGCGTTGAAAGGGGAGAAAGTTTGGGCAAGAAAATAGCGAAGATCTTTAAAGGAAGCTGATGGGGAAGATAAAGATAGCTCTACCCAAGGGAAGGCTCTTTCAAGAGAGTGTGGATCTTCTCTTTGAAAGGGAGGTTATACCCGATAGGGTAGAAGAGGGAAGGAAACTCGCTGTAGAGGTGGGAGATCTGACTGTTCTTTTGGTTAAACCCTTTGACGTTCCCGTATACGTGGAAAAAGGAGTAGCTGATCTTGGAATATGCGGTTTTGACATCTACCTTGAGAGGAAACCCGACGTTTACAGGATCTTAGATCTTGGCATAGGTGCCTGTAGGATATCCCTCGCGGGCAAACCTCAGGCGGTGGAACTCTACAAAAAGGCCACGCACTTGAGGGTCGCAACGAAGTATCCGTCGATCTCAGAGAGATTTTTTCAAGCTAAAGGCATAAAAGCGGAGGTGGTTCACCTGAGCGGTTCGGTAGAGCTGGCACCACTCATAGGCCTGTCCGACTTCATAGTAGATCTGGTGCAAACGGGAAGAACTCTCAAAGAAAACGGACTTGTGGAAATAGAAGTTATAGACCACTCCACCGCTTGGCTCCTTTGCAACAAAGCTTCCTTCAGAAGTAAGAGGGATGAGATCGCTCGGATCCTTAGAAAACTCTCCCGTTGAAGGGATATACGTTCACATTCCCTTTTGTTCTTACAAGTGTCCTTACTGCGATTTTTTCTCCCTCACCCAAGCGCCCATCAGCCCGGATGAATACCTAAAGCTCTTGATCTTGGAAGCAAAGCTCTACAGGACTTTGGAGTTTTCCCCTGAACCCACCCTATACTTTGGAGGGGGAACACCTTCGAAGTTAAAACCCCACCAAATAGCTTATCTTATAG
>WFYK01000125.1 GCA_015490105.1 Aquificaceae bacterium
TAAAACCCATAGCACCTCCAAAACCCAGCTCTTTGATCGCCTCTTGATTTAATATGTCTTCCATACCCACTTACCTCCCCGACACTTAAGGACTATATTATCCTCAATTGGGCAAAAAGGGAGGGAAGTTTCATGAGAGTTCTTCTTTTTCTCTTAGCATTTTGGGGTCTTAGCTTCTCCCTTCCCGCATATCTCATCCAAAAGGAAGTTTCCACGAGCGGAGTTGTAAAAAGCGTTAAAAAGGTGAAACTATACAGAACTAAGGGATACGAGAAGGAAATTTGGGAGCAAAACGGCCAGAAAGGAGAGTCCATAAAGCACTTTAAAAAGGGTAGGATAGTCGTTTATCAAAAGAATCCCGCAACAGGCTCCTATACGCGCTCGGATCTTCCGGCAACCATGCTACTTGCAGGGTTTATGTCTACCTTTGCATGTGATCAATCAGGTAACTGTAAAGCTTTACTCGAGCCCACCGATAAAGTTCGAAAGATAGGAAAGTGGAAAGCCCGTCTCTTTACAGTTAAGGATAATCTCTTAGGGAAGACGATAAACCTTTGGTATACAAAAGACAGTAAGGTTTTGATAGAGGCGGAGAAGCTAAACTTAGAAAACTTGCTCTCTGTAGTGGAAGGGGATCCGAGGGTTACGGTCTTTTTAGATAGCATCAAAAAGGAGATGAACAGAATCATGAACAACTTTGGGGCACCCGTTATGATTGAAACCTCAACCTCGGTCGGTCAGCACCTTGAGAGGATCGAAAGCGTAAAGAAGGTAGATCTTCCCGAGAACTTTTTCAAGGTTCCCAAACCTTAAAATATGTATTAGTTTTTATAGGTAAATAGAAACCCTCCCAGAGGTTGAACCGATGGTTATCCTAAACCTTGAAGAGATCCTAAAGCGTGAGGAGATCTTTGAGCGTGAATACGTTTTCAAACCCGAAGACATTTCTATCCCTGCGGATGTAGGCGATCTAATACAGCCCGTTCGTGTAAAGGTAAGAATAGACAAAGATGATAGAGGTTACAGGGTGAAACTGTCTCTGACCGGTGAGGTTCAGCTCGAATGTAGCAGGTGCCTTGAACTCTTCAGCAAAAGCGTTATTCAAGATACTGTCAAACACATACAAACTTACCCTTCCGAGGAGGTTATAAACCTTTCGGAAGAGGATTTGGACGTCAGTTTTGCGGAAGATATTCATGAGGTGGTCCTCGAAGATCTCGTGAGGGAGGAGATACTCCTTTCCATTCCCATGAAACCCCTATGTAAGCCCGATTGCCCTGGAATAAACCACGGTGCCCTTATCCTCGAGGACAACCACTCAGATCCGGATCCGAGATTTGCTATACTTAAAAACTTGCTCACAAAGTAGGAGGTCAGAAGATGGCTGTTCCTAAGGCTAAAACCTCTAAGTGGAGAAGGGATCAGAGAAGGGCCCAGAACTTTTTTAACCGTTTCAAGAAAAGTCTTCCTTCCTTGAGTGAGTGTCCTAACTGCGGAGAAAAGATCATCCCCCACAGGGTGTGTCCTTACTGCGGGCACTACAGGGGGAGAGAAGTGATAGAGGTTTCCGTTGACTGATGGAAAATCTGCGTATAGCCCTCGATTGTAACGGGGGTGATTACGCCCCTTTAGAAATAGTAAGAGGGGGCATCTTAGCCACAAAAGAGCTGGGTTGTGAGGTTCTTCTCGTAGGTGACGGGAAGGCTATAGAGGAGATATTAAAAAAGAGCGGGGAGGAGAAAAACCCGTTACTCCATGTGGTGGATGCTCCGGAAAATGTTGAGATGAACGAACCACCTTCTGTGGTGCTAAAAAGAAAAAGATCCTCTCTCTTCGTAGGGGCAAAACTCGTAAGAAACGGGGAGGCTCAAGGGCTGGTTTCCGCGGGAAACACGGGTGCGGTTCTTGCGGTAGGAAAGTTTATCGTAGGTTCCGAGGAAGAGGTAGAAAGACCTGCCATAGCGGTAGCACTGCCGAATCCTAAAGGCAAAACCGTTCTCATAGATGTCGGAGCCAACGTGGATTCAAAACCGAGACACTTACTTCAGTTTGCGATTATAGGACACACTTACGCTCAGGAGATCCTCGGTGTGGAAAATCCGAGGGTGGGTCTCTTAAGCATAGGAGAAGAAGAGGGAAAGGGAAACGAACTTGTAAAAGAAACCTATCCCCTTTTGAAAAACTCAGCTCTTAACTTTCTCGGAAACGCGGAAGGACGCGACATATACGCAGGAACCTTTGACGTTATAGTCTGCGACGGCTTTGTGGGGAACATTATACTTAAAGCGAGCGAAAGCTTAGGCCTTGCGGTGGTGAAGATGATAAAGGAGGAGATAAAAAGGAGCTTGATCGCAAAGTTGGGGGCTTTCTTACTTTTACCCGCCCTAAACAGATTTAAGAAGAAAGCGGACTTTACCGAATACGGAGGGATACCTCTTCTCGGATCAAAGAAACCCGTGATCATAACGCACGGTAGGGCAAACGCAAAAGCTATAAAGAATGCCATCAAGGTTGCGGGAGAGTTTTTAGAGC
>WFYK01000126.1 GCA_015490105.1 Aquificaceae bacterium
ATCCATCGAAGCCCAGCTCGAATCTTACATCCTTATGCTCTCTACACAAAACATCCTCTCTCCTGCCCACGGAAAACCTTTGACTATGCCCTCGCAGGACATGATCCTCGGAACCTACTACATAACTCAAGAACCTATACCCGGTAGAAAAGGAGAAGGGAAAGTCTTTTCCTCCCCCGAGGAAGTTCTCAAAGCCTTGGATCTTGGTAAGGTGGACATACACGCCAAGATCAAGGTCAAGATAGACGGAAAGATGATAGAAACCACACCCGGAAGGGTCCTCTTCAACTCCATCATGCCCGAAGGTGTTCCCTTCGTAAACGAAGTTCTCGACAAGAAAGGCTTATCCAAGCTAATTACGAGACTCTACATCGAGGTAGGAAACGAAGAGACCGTTAAGTTCCTCGACAGAGTCAAAGAACTCGGCTTCTTGAGAGCTACAATGGCCGGTATCTCCATAGGTATAGACGATCTTCAGGTTCCCAAGGTAAAGAAAGAGATACTCGACAAAGCTCTCAAGGAAAACGACGAGATTTGGAACCAGTATGCGACGAGGATAATAACCAACAAGGAACGTTACAACAAGATAATCGACGTTTGGTCCGAAGCCACTAACAAAGTCTCCAAGGCTATGTTCGAAGAGATAGAAAAGTCCGAAAGGATAGAAAACGGTAAGAAGTTCCCCGGTGTGTTCAACCCCATATTCATGATGGCCAACTCCGGAGCGAGAGGAAACAGGGATCAGATCCGTCAGCTTGCGGGAATGAGAGGACTGATGGCCAAGCACTCGGGAGAGTTCATAGAGACGCCTATAACCTCCAACTTCAGGGAAGGTCTTTCTGTTCTTGAATACTTCATCTCCACCTACGGTGCGAGAAAGGGTCTTGCGGATACCGCTCTCAAGACCGCCTTTGCGGGATACCTGACGAGAAGACTCGTCGATGTCGCTCAAGATATCACCATAACCGAGCACGATTGCGGAACCCTCAAGGGTATAGACATGGAACCCATAGTGGAAGGTGGTGAGGAGAAGGTTCCTCTAAAAGATAGGATCTTCGGAAGGGTCCTCGCGGAAGACGTAAAAGACCCCTACACGGGAGAGGTTGTTGCCAAGAGAAACGAAGTGGTAGACGAAAAACTTGCGGAAAAGATCGTCCGCTTGGGCATAGAAAAGGTCAAGGTAAGATCTCCTCTCACCTGCGAAGCTAAGCGCGGTGTTTGTGCTATGTGCTACGGATGGGATCTGTCCCAGAGGAAGATAGTTTCCGTAGGAGAGGCGGTAGGGATTATCGCTGCCCAGTCCATAGGTGAACCCGGAACACAGCTTACGATGAGAACCTTCCACATAGGTGGTGCTGCTACCGCTCAGAAGGTTCAAAGTGTTCTCATAAACGAGACCGCGGGAGAGGTTAAGTTCTACAAGCTTAAGATCATCACCAACAGGAAGGGAGAAAAGATCAACATTTCCCGTGAAGGTGCTATAGGTATAGTGGACGAAGAGGGAAGGGTAGTAGAAAGACACGCTGTTCCCTACGGAGCGCGCATACTCGTAGAAGAAGGGCAGAAGGTAAAAGAGGGAACCTCCCTTGCGGAGTGGGATCCCTTCACCACTTACATAATTGCGGAAGAAGAAGGTCGTCTTGAACTAAGAGACATAATCCTTGATGTGACCGTAAGAGAAGAGAAAGACAAGATCACCGGTAAAACCGAAACCACCATTTCCTTTATGAGACCCAAAGATGCGATGCTCCACACCCCGAGGATACTTGTGATAACCCCCGATGGAAGAGAGCTCACTTACGACCTTCCCGTTAACTCTATCCTCAACATACCTCCTGATAAACTCCAGATAGAGTGGCACGTATGTCCCACCTGTTCTGAATCCGAAGAGACCAAGATTCAGCACCGTTACTACGTGGTCAAAGATATGGAGGTAAAGCCCGGAGACATTCTGGCAAGGATACCCAAAGAGATGGCCAAGGTCAGAGATATAGTGGGAGGTCTCCCGAGAGTTGAAGAGCTCTTCGAAGCGAGAAAACCTAAGAATCCCGCCATAATTTCCGAGATAGATGGGCACGTGAAGATTTACGAAGATGCGGACGAAGTCATAGTCTTCAATCCCATGACAGGCCAGCGTAAGAAGTATTCCATACCCAAGAACGAACGCATCCTTGTAAAGCACGGACTCTTCATAAAGAAAGGCCAACCCATAACAGAGAGCATCGTTGCGGAGTTTGACGGAAACGTTACTATAAAGAGCAAAGGCTTTAAGGTTCTCGTCTACAACAAGGAAACCGGTTTTGAGAAGGAATACCTCATACCCAAAGGTAAGCACCTGCTCGTTAAGGACGGAGATTATGTAGAGGCGGGAACACCTCTCACGGAAGGAACACCCATACCCGAAGAGATACTCAAGGTCAAAGGCGTGGAGGAGCTCCAAAAGTTCCTGCTTAAAGAGGTTCAGATGGTTTACAAGCTCCAAGGTGTTGACATAAACGACAAGCACTTTGAAATAATCATCAGACAAATGCTCAGGAAGAGAAGGATCGTAGATCCCGGTGACAGCAGGTTCCTCGTAAACGAAGAGGTAGACAAAGAGGAGCTTGAAGAAGAAATTCAGAGGATAAAGCAAGAGGGCGGAAAGCTTCCCAAAGCGGAACCTGTCCTCGTGGGCATAACCAGAGCGTCTCTGTCTACGAGAAGCTGGATATCCGCAGCATCCTTCCAAGAAACGACCAAGGTGCTTACCGAGGCTGCCTGCGAAGGTAAGGTGGACGAGCTATACGGTCTTAAAGAAAACGTCATCATCGGAAACCTCATCCCAGCAGGAACCGGTGTGGACGAATACACGAAAGTAGATGTGGTCCTTGAAGGGCAAGAGACACTTCAGGAAGTAGAAGGTAAGGAGGATCAAACTCAAGCAGAGTCTTGAATTTGAGCCCGCGGTTTAGGATAATAGCTAATTGCGTCTTTTCAGGAGGAGAAGTATGCCGACGATAAACCAGCTGATCAAGCACGGAAGGGAAAAGAAGAAGAAAAAGTCCAAGGCGCCTGCCCTTGAGGGCTGTCCCCAAAAGAGGGGAGTCTGTGTGAGGGTCTACACGGTAACACCAAAAAAGCCCAACTCCGCCCTTAGGAAGGTCACGAGGGTTAGACTCTCAAACGGGATAGAGGTGACCGCCTACATCCCCGGGGAAGGACACAACCTCCAAGAGCACTCCATAGTTCTGGTAAGGGGCGGAAGGGTCAAGGACCTTCCCGGTGTGAGATACAAGGTTATCAGAGGTGCCCTTGACGCTGCTGGCGTTGAGGGAAGACGCCAGTCCCGTTCTAAATACGGAACCAAAAGACCC
>WFYK01000127.1 GCA_015490105.1 Aquificaceae bacterium
CCTCAAGAGAACCTTTAAAAGACGATAGATCTTGCTTTATTCTTTGTATATCCGTTTCAATAGTTTTGAGCTTCTCTTCCGTGCGGGAGATTTCAGATTTTATAGACTTAATATCCATTAGCTTTTGTATTAGGTCTTCAAGCTGTGCTATTTTGCTTGCAATTTCTTCCATTTCTTTCCTTTTGAGAGGCTCTAAATTTAGTTTTTCTTTAATACTTTCTATGCTTTCTGTAACCTTATCCAGATCCCTCCTGAGAGTTTCTATTTTGGCTTCCAACTTCGTTTTTTCTGAATAGAGCTCCCTTTTCTTAATGTCTAAGCTTTTATATTCTTGAACTAAGCCCGCATATGGGCGAACAGCCTTTGCTTTTTTGACTTTCTCCTTCAGTTTCTCTATATAGCTTTCCTTTTGCTTGAGTTCTTTAAGATATTGCTCGAGTTCTTTTGCTTGTTTTTCTAACTTTTCCTTTTGAACCGCTTTTTGTAGTTGATCTTTTAGTCTTTCGAGATCCTCTTTGAGGGATCTCTCCCTATCTTTGTAGCGTTCAAGCCTGCACTCGAGTTCCTCCAACTTTTGAGGTGTGGCGTCTTGAAGAAGTCTTAGCTCACCCTCAAGGGTTTTTATTTCATCTTCTAAGGGTTTTGCTTTGTTTGATGCAAGTTCTCTGACCTTTTTGAAGATATCCATACCCGAGAGTTTTATTAGGATTTCTCTCCTCTCTTCTGATTTGGAGGGTTTCAAAAACCTGTCAAACGCCCCCTGTGGAAGTAGTATTACCTTTGTAAAGGTCTCATAGTTCACTCCCAGGATATTTTCTATGGCCTTGTTTGTGTCCTTTTGGCTTCTGAAGAATTTTCTAACACCGTTTTCGTAAAGCCTGACGTCCCCCCCAGATCGAAGGGATAGGAATCTTTCAACGGTGTATACCTTTCCGTTGACCGCAAAGTCCAAAACAACCCTCATCGTATCGGTTCCCTTGGATATTAGCTCCTTTAGTTCTCTTTGGCCTATCCTCGGCACTCTCCCAAAAAGTGCAAAGGTTATTGCATCTACTATGCTCGTTTTTCCTGCTCCGGTTCTTCCCTGAATTACAAAGAAGTTAAGCTTTGAAAAGTCTATCTCTTGGGGTTCCTTGTATACGGTGAAGCCTTTTATGTAGAGTCTCAGGGGTCTCATCAGGAAAGACTATCGTCTATCCAGCTAAGGTAATCTTCGTTTCCCGCAACTATAGGAAGAGCAATAATTTCAGGCACCGTGTAGGGGTGAACCTCTTTTACCCTTTCTATCAGTTCCTTTAACTTTTCCGCGGAGGTTTTCACCACGAGGAGTGCTTCCGAGTCTTTTTCTATATTTCCCTTCCACCAGTAGACCGAGTTTACTCTCGGAACGACGTTTACGCAGGCTCCGAGCTTGTTCTCTATTATGTAATCCGCTATCTCTTGACCTTTGTGTTCGGGTGTGGTTATTAGAACTACGAAATACCCCCTCATGGGGGAAAATTTTACCTCAGCTTTCCTGCCAACCTTTCTCTATGAGTTCCCTCGCCTTGTCCTCTTCAGGAACACCTACGAAAGCGAGTTTCCCGTCCACTATCGATGAAGGAACACCCCTTATCATAAGTTTAGTCACCCAGTATCTACCTTCCGGTGTGGCTATATCCAAAACTTCGTATTTGAAGCCGTATTCTTCTTGAAGTTTTCTCCAAAGTGCATCCGCGTGAGGACAGGTCGGACACCACTGAGACACAAGAAGTATAACGTGCCTGTCTTGTGCACCCATCTCACATACACCTCATACAAACGATATCCCACTCGTCTATATGGGCTTTCATCTCTTCGAGAGCCTTTTCACCGCTCACGAGGTCCTTGAGATCCCTTTCCAAGTTAGAGGGCTTTAGCTTTACTATCCAAGCTTCTCCGTAGGGGTCTATGTTTATGAAGTTAGGATCCTCTGCAACTTTCTCGTTTACTTCAACTACTTCACCCTCAACAAGCGCAGGGACAGGTCCAGCCCACTTCCCGCTTTCTAAAGTAGCTACAGGTTTACCTTTCTTAACCTTAGTCCCTACTGGCTTTATGCGGGCATGCAAAAGTCTTCCTGCCCTCGTTTGACCTACATCGGTAAGGCCCATAGTTACGGTCCCGTCCTCGTTTACCCTTAACCAAACTTGGTTTTCTACGTCGTAGTATAGGTCTTTTGGAATCATACAACCTTGGTATTCCCAAGAGTTGCCAAAATCTTGAACCTTCTTTTCCATAACCTAATAATTAGTATAAACGTTTACTTACTTACGTGCAAGGCTCTCAAGATCGCAAAAGGCTTTAACTTTAAGGAAAAGTTCTCTAACCTCCTTATCGGGGTCGGAATCCCAAACTATACCGCATCCCGCAAAGTAGGTCAGGGTATCTCCCGTCCCGTAGGCTGTTCTGATCAAAACGCTTAGGGTGAAGTTATCTTCGTTTAAAACAAGTCCTCCCGCACCGCAGTAGTATCCTCTTGCGTGTTCTTCAAGTAGGTCTATTATTTCGACAGCCCTCCTCTTGGGCGCGCCGGTTACAGAAGCCGGCGGGAAGGTGGATCTGATAATTTCTTCAAAAGAAGCTTTTGTTTTTGCCTCTACCGTCGAGTGCATTTGATACAGGGTTTCGTATTCAGTAACTTTGAAAAGTTCACTGACTCTTACGCTACCCGTCTCCGCTATTTTGCCAAGATCGTTTCTCACCATGTCGGTTATCATCAGGTTCTCCGCCCTTTCTTTTTCGCTTAAAAGGATTTCCTCTTTACTCTTTCCCGTGCCCTTTATAGGCTTGCTAAGGATTTTGTCTTTTTCCCTCTTGAGGAAAAGCTCCATGGTTCCCGAAACAATCTTTAAATCCCCGAGGTCTAAAAAAAAGGCATAGGGAACCTTCTGACGTAGGTAGAAGTTCCAAAATATAGCTTCAAGCGGTCCTTGGAAATGGAATTCGAAGGGCGCGGTCAGGTTTATCTGATACACATCCCCCCTCTCTATGTAGTCCTTTACCTTAAGTATCTTTCTTTTGAAAGTCTCTTCCTTAGGGATCTTCTTCGGGATCAGAAAAGAAGGTTTTAAACGTTGCGTGGCTTTAGAAAAAGACTCTATCTCGAGGGCTATGAAATTAGGAAAAGGTGACTCTTTTATTTTGGTGCATAGGGTCTGAGAGCTAAGATCGTAGGAAAGAACGAGGAAAAAGGGAGGCTTTAGGGTTTTGAGTTCTTCTAAGCTATTCCCGAAGACAACTTTCTTTATGTTTGCCCTCAGGATCCCTTCCTCGCATAGGTATCCCCCTGCAAGGAGGAGGTTCATTTGAGTAGATCCATAACGTGAGCTATATCTTTGTCTCCTCTACCTGAAAGATTTACAACAACTATCCCGCCCTTTCCTATGTCTTTTGCGATCTCGACAGCCTTTATCACCGCATGGGCGGATTCTAAAGCAGGAATGATCCCTTCTGTTTTGGCGAGAATTTTAAAACCTTCTAAAGCCTCTTCATCCGTCACCGTGGTGTATTCCGCCCTGCCGGTTTCTTTAAGCCAAGCGTGTTCTGGGCCAACTCCCGGATAGTCAAGACCTGCGGAAACCGAGTGGGTGTCAAGGATCTGGCCCTCCTGCGTTTGTAGGAAGTAGCTCTTCATCCCATGCAAAACCCCTACTGTTCCGCCTACGAGAGAGCTTGCGTGTTTACCACTTTCCAATCCAAGACCTCCTGCTTCTACACCTATTAGTTTCACCTCTTCGTGTTCTATGAACGGATAAAAAATTCCCATCGCGTTTGAACCGCCTCCCACACAGGCAACTATCGCATCTGGGAGTCTGCCTTCCTTTTGAAGTATCTGTTCTTTTGTTTCTTCTCCTATTACCTTTTGGAAGTCTCTGACTATTGTGGGAAAAGGATGCGGGCCTACTACCGATCCTATAACGTAGTGGGTAGTCCTTACGTTCGTTACCCAGTCCCTAAGGGCTTCGTTTATAGCGTCTTTTAAGGTTTTGCTCCCGCTACTTACAACTTTCACCTCCGCTCCGAGTAGGCGCATTCTAAAGAGGTTGAGTTCCTGTCTTTTTGCATCCTCTTCACCCATGTAAACGGTGCATTCTAATCCAAGGAGTGCACAAGCGGTGGCTGTAGCAACACCGTGCTGTCCCGCGCCCGTTTCCGCAATAACCCTTCTCTTTCCCATAGCCTTTGTGAGGAGAGCCTGACCCAGAGTGTTGTTTATCTTGTGAGCACCCGTATGAAGGAGATCCTCCCTCTTTAGATATATCTTCGCTCCACCTGTAAAGTCGGTTAGGTTCTTGGCAAAGTAAAGGGGTGTAGGCCTTCCCGCGTATTCCCTGAGAAGATAAGAAAGCTCTTCCTTAAAGGACGGATCGTCTTTGAGACGTTTGTATTCTCTTTCGAGCTCTTCGAGAGCACTCATGAGGGTTTCGGGAACGAACCTTCCCCCGAACTCTCCAAAATACCCCCTCTCGTCGGGCAGGGTCATAAAGTTTCCTCCTCATCCTTCATGAGTTTGTAAAGGATGGCGTCTCTGAGTGCTATCCAAGAAGCTTCTATTACGTTTTCCGAAACGCCTACCGTTCCCCACTTTCTCCTGCCGTCCGTCGATTCTACCAAGACCCTTACCTTCGCGGATGTTCCTGCGGACTCGTTTATTATCCTGACTTTGTAGTCTATCAGTTGCATCTCCTTCAAGTTGGGGTAAAACTCTTCGAGGGCCTTCCTTAGGGCCCTATCCAAAGCACTTATAGGTCCGTTTCCGAGAGATGCGGTGTGTTCTTCTACACCTTCTACCGAAAGCCTGACAGTGGCTTCGGATACGGGCTGATCGTCATCCTTTCGTTTAGCTATCAATACCCTGTAGGCATCAAAATCGAAGTAGTCTTTCACAAGTCCGAAGTGCCTTTTACACAGAAGTTCTAAGGAGGCTTCCGCTGCTTCAAAGTGGTATCCTTCCTTTTCAAGTTCTTTTACCTTCTCTACGAGCTTTAGAACTTCGGGGGAGTTCTCGTCTACCGATATACCAAATTCCCGAAGCTTGTAGATTAGGTTGCTTTTTCCTGCGAGGTCGGAGACGGTGATTTTTCTCCTGTTTCCTACTATTTCAGGGTCTATATGTTCGTAGGTTATGGTCTTTTTCATAACCGCGGATGCGTGAACCCCTCCCTTGTGGGCAAAGGCGCTTTCTCCTACGTAAGGCATGTTTCTGGGAAGAGGCATGTTGGAAAGCTCCGCAACGAATCGGGCAAGTTCCGTAAGTTTCCTAAGATTTTCCTCTTCAACCACTTGAAAACCCATCTTGAGTTGCAGGTTTGGGATTATGGAACACAGGTTCGCGTTTCCCGTTCTTTCACCTATGCCGTTTATGGTTCCGTGCACCTGCCTTGCCCCCGCAAGGACCGCCATTATGGAGTTAGCCACCGCGGTTTCCGAATCGTTGTGGGCGTGGATACCTATCTTTGCATCGGGGAACCTTTTTCTTACCTCCGAAGTGATTTCGTAAATTTCATGGGGCAGAGACCCTCCGTTTGTATCACAGAGGACGATCCAGTCCGCACCGCCCTCTAAGGCGGACTTTAAAACTTCAAGGGCGTATTCCCTGTTTGCTTTAAACCCATCGAAGAAGTGTTCCGCATCAAAAATAACTTCTTCCACGTGCCTTTTCAAATACTCTACCGTTTCGTAGACCATGCTAAGGTTTTCTTCCAAAGTTGTTCTGAGAGCTTCCGTAACGTGTAGATCCCAGCTCTTTCCGAAAATGGTAATTACGGGAACCTCAGCCTTTACAAGAGCCTCTACCTGCTTGTCCTCTTGAACCTTTTTTCCGGGTCTTCTGGTAGATCCGAAGGCTACGATCTTTGAGTGGTTAAAGGCAACCTTTTTTATCTTTTGAAAAAAGAGGTTATCCTTCGGATTGGCGTAAGGCCACCCTCCTTCTATGTAGTCTATACCGAAGTCATCGAGTTTCTGAGCTATACGGATTTTATCTTCTAAAGAAAAGTTCACACCTTCCGCTTGGGATCCGTCTCTGAGTGTCGTATCGTATGTGAAAACCTTATCTCCCATTTCTGCACTCTGAGCATATACCGAAGATCTCTAATCTATGATGGGTGGGCTGAAAGTCAAACTGTTTACAAACCTCGTCTTGTAGCTTTTCAATATCCTCGTTCACGAACTCTATTATCTTTCCGCACTCCATACAAACTAAATGGTCATGATGGGCTTTACCGGCCACAAACTCGTAAATGGTTCTGTTGTTCTGTTTTATAACCTCTTTTATAACCCCGAATTCTTGAAGGAGCTTCAAGGTTCTGTATATAGTGGATCGGGACACACTCCTATCC
>WFYK01000128.1 GCA_015490105.1 Aquificaceae bacterium
TCCCCGATCTCAGGGAAAGGCTCAAAAAGGGAGAGGACATAGTTGTCGTAAATAAAACCACCGGAGAAGAGATCGTCTGCACCTATAACCTCACCCCTTACCAGATAGAGGTCCTCTTGGACGGCGGAAGGCTCAATTACATAAAGAAAAAACAGAAGGTGAGCTGAGGCTCGCCGGGAGGTTTTGCTATGACTTTGAGAAAAGTGGTTTCCGTAGTAGGAGCAGGGAACGTAGGTGAACACGTAGCTTTGCTTACCGCGCTCAAAGGACTCGCGGACGTGAGACTCTTCGAGATTCCCCGTAAGGACGGAGATAAGGTCTTTGAACCCGTTAAGGGAAAGGCTTTGGACATAAAACAGATGCTTTCCGCTATGGATACGGATTGTAAGGTGGACGGTTTTACCGTTTCTCCCGAAGGGGAGGGCTACGAGCCCCTCGTAAACAGTGATGTGGTTGTAATAACGGCGGGTTTTCCCAGAAAACCTGGAATGTCGAGAGAAGATCTTTTAGAAGCGAATATCAAGATAATTTCCACCATAGTCAGCAAAGTTAAAGAGTTCGCTCCCAACTCTGTGCTCCTGGTTGTAACAAATCCTGTAGACATAATGACTTACGTTGCCTATAAACTCAGCGGCTTTCCTGCCAACAGGGTTGTGGGGATGGCGGGGGTTTTAGATTCCGCTCGTTTTAGGACGTTTGTAGCCCAAGAGCTGGGTGTATCTCCGAAGGATGTGCACGCATACGTCATAGGAGGACACGGAGATGAGATGGTTCCCCTTATCTCCATCTCCAACGTGGGAGGAATTCCTCTCAAAGATCTACTTCCCAAGGAAAAACTCAATGAAATAATTCACAGAACCCGCTTCGGCGGAGGTGAGATAGTTAATCTCATGGGAACATCCGCTTACCATGCCCCCGCCGCATCCGTGGTGGATATGATAGAAGCTCTCATAAAAGGCACGAGAAGAATTCTTCCCTGCTCCGTATACCTTGACGGTGATGCGGGCGAATATTACGGAGTCAAAGGCTTTTGCGTAGGTGTTCCCGTAAAGCTCGGTTCAAACGGAGTCGAGGAGATAATAAAGGTTCCTATGATCGAGGAAGAACGCAAGATGTGGGAGAGGTCTGTAGAATCGGTGAGAAAAACCGTAGAAGTTGCGGAGGTGATGATCGGTGAGAAAAGTTCACGTTGACACCATAAAAGAGGTGGTCAAGGACCTTATCATAAAGGCCAACTACGAGATCCCCCAGGAGACGGTGGTCCTTTTCAAAGAAGCCCTCTCTAAAGAAGAATCACCTCTCGGAAAGGAAGTGCTTCAACAGATACTCCTCAACGCGGAAATAGCTCAAAAGGAGAGGATGCCCTACTGTCAAGATACGGGAGTGGATGTGGTTTTTGTAGAGATCGGCCAGGAGGTTGTGATCGAAGGTGGAGATTTAAAAGAGGCTATAAATCAGGCGGTAAGGGAAGCAACCGGTGAGGGTTTACTCAGAGCCTCCATGGTCTGGGATCCTGTATTTGAAAGGAAAAACACCAAAGACAACACACCCGCCGTAATCCACACGGAGATAGTTCCCGGAGACAGGATAAAGATAACTGTCGCGCCCAAAGGTGCAGGATCTGAAAACACCTCCCGCCTTGCAATGCTAAAGCCCGCGGACGGTTGGGAAGGGGTAAAGAAGTTTATCCTTGAAACGGTAAAGAACGCAGGTCCCAACGCTTGTCCACCTCTGACGGTAGGAGTAGGAATAGGGGGAAACTTTGAATACTGCGCCTACCTTGCTAAGAAGGCACTCCTCAGACCCCACGGCGAGAGGCACCCCGATCCCTTAATAGCGAAGGTTGAAGAGGAACTCCTTGATGACATAAACAAGCTCGGCTTGGGACCTATGGGCTTTGGCGGGACCGTTACCGCGGTGGATGTAAAGGTAGAGATGTATCCCTGCCACATAGCTTCCCTGCCCGTTGCGGTAAACATCCAGTGCCACGCTTCAAGGCATGCCCATGCGGTCATTTGATGCTCATAGTCTTTGAAGGGATAGACGGAAGCGGTAAGACTACTCAAAGCAAGAAGCTTTACAACTTTCTAAAGGAAAAGGGCTTTAAAGTTGAGCTCTTTAGAGAACCGGGGGGGACTCCGACCGCAGAAAGGATAAGGCAGATACTCTTGGAAAGCGAGTTGGATCCTGTTTCAGAACTTCTTCTTTTCGAGGCAAGCAGGTCTATCCTTATAAGGGAAAGGGTAAAACCGCTTTTAGCCCAAGGCTTTATAATCATCATGGACAGATTCATATACTCTACCTTGGCCTATCAAGGATACGGCAGGGGTCTACCTATCGAAGTGATCCGCACCCTAAATGACCTTGCCACAGAAGGTATACAACCGGATTTGATCTTCCTCTTAGATGTTAGTCCGGATACAGCCCTTTCAAGATTAAAAGAAAAAACCCGATTTGAGGAAAGAGAATTCCTTCAAAGGGTAAGAA
>WFYK01000129.1 GCA_015490105.1 Aquificaceae bacterium
CGCACCCAAGAGGTATAGGTCTCCCACCAAGTCGAGGACTTTATGCCTTGCGGGTTCGTCTTTATACCGCAATCCCTCCTTGTTGATAGCTCCTTCTTCTCCGATAACCAAGGTATTTTCCAAACTTCCCCCTTTACCGAGCCCGCTCTCCTTTATCTTGTCTATGTCGTGTTCAAAACAGAAGGTCCTTGCAAGGATTATGTCCCTGACGTTTCCCTTAAAGGTAAAAGACTGACGACCCACGGGCGTTTTAAACATGCCTTCAAAGGTAACCTGAAAACACTTGCAGGGTAAGGCCTTCAGGTAAGCTTCACCTTTGGAAACCTTCAGGGGTTCCCTAACGCTTATTACTTTTGCATCCGCACTTTGCTTTATAACGAGAGGCTTCAAAGCCTTATAGAACTCGTAGGCGCTCCCGTCAAGTATGGGTATTTCGGATCCTTCTACTACCTCAACTGTCGCGTTGCTGATCCCGAGCAGGTGAAAAGTAGCCATCAGGTGTTCTACCGTCTTTATGACTACACCCTCTTTTCCCAGATCCGTGGACATAAAGGTGTTTACTACGTTTTCCACCGTTGCCTCTACGCGAACACCCTTCTTTAGGAAGGCTATTCCCCTGTTTTCGTATTCGGGATGAATTAAGATCTTGGCCTTCTCACCGGTGTGGATACCTACACCTTCCAGACTAACACTCTCTTTCAACGTTCTTTGCTTCATACCGACTTTTATTTTGTGCAATTTTCTTGCCAATGCTCGTGAATTTTACCCGCAACCTCTTCCATCAACGGTTTTTGCGGAACGAGGTGAACTTTAAATCCTTCCTTTTCTAAGAAAGCTTTTGTGGTTTTGCCAACAGCAACTACTGTTTTTTCTTTGAAAATGCTTAGGATTTCTTCCTTTTGCAAGTTTACCAAAAGGCCTTTTACCGCGGAGGGACTTGCAAAAACTACGTAGTCCGCACCTCTTAACTTTTTCAATACTTCCTTCTTCGGATGGATAAGATTTACCGTTGTGTAGACATCTATGGGGAAAACTTTTGCCCCTTTTTCACGAAGTATATCTATAAGCTCAACCCTACCTTTTGAGCTTCTTGGTATCCAAATAACTTGTCCTTCTTTTACAGGAAGCTCCTTTGCGATCCCTTCCGCGTTCATCTCGGAAGGGACAAAATCCACCTTTAGGCGGTGATCCTGAGCAACTTTTTTGGTTTTTTCCCCTACCACCGCTATTTTGACCCCGTCGGGTATCTTTGATCTTTTCAAAAAGAACTCAACCGCCCGTGGGCTTTGGAAGACGATCCAATCGGGTTTCTCTGAGGGCACCTCAAAAGGCACGGGTTCAAAAGCTATAAGGGGTAAGCTGATGACTCTCAGACCCCTGCTTTCGAAAATGGGCTTGTCCTTTTTAATGTCTTCTTCCGATCTGGTAAGTAGAACGGAAGGATTCATTCTGTAGGCCTTCCGAAGAGGCTTTGAATAGATCTTCTTATAAGACTTTGAGGACCGAGATGTTTTCTGAGGAGGTCTTCTAAAGCTTTTACGGGAAGTAAGTTTTGCGGAGCTCTTCTCTCCGTAAACTCGGTGGAGGCAAACCTCGGAACGAGCTTAGCGCTCAAATCCGCAATAGACTTTACCTTTTCTACGCTTATATTTGCACTCACCTCAAGCCTCGCCACTCCGTTTATACCCATGTGATCGCTTATCTTCACATACCAGCTGTATTTATCAAACTTTCTCGTGGACTCTCCTTCGAAGGTAGGTTGGGAGTGGACCTTTACGAGGGGTGTTCTCGTTCCTACTTTCATCTTCCATAAGATCTCCCTGTATTCGAAGGGTATGTATAGACGCTCTTGTCTTTTTACGTAACCCACAAAGGGAAGCGCACGCAGTTTGGTTGTAAAGTGAATAGGACCGTCAGTTATTACTATTGAGGGCTTGATCTTCGTGTAGGTTCTCCTTACTACCTTGGCTTCGAGCTGGGACATGAGTCTGTTTACTTCGACGGTTATTTCCCTGTCCGTTGAGA
>WFYK01000130.1 GCA_015490105.1 Aquificaceae bacterium
GGAGAGCGGGCTCGGTAAAGGGGGAAGTTTGGAAAATACCTTGGTTATCGGAGAAGAAGGAGCTATCAACAAGGAGGGATTGCGGTATAAAGACGAACCCGCAAGGCATAAAGTCCTCGACTTGGTGGGAGACCTATACCTCTTGGGTGCGTCGGTGAGAGGTAAGTTCATATCCTTTATGGGAGGCCATACCCTGAACTACATGCTCGTGAAAGCTATAAAGGAGTCCTTAGAAAGAGAAAGATCGGTTCATGATCCTCTCGTAGAAGCTCTTGGGTAGGAAGGCGTGTCTGTGCATGTCTTCCGAGTAGATCTTCGTTTTTACTTTAACCTCTCTCGAAGGTTCCCTCACGGGATGTTTCTTAGAGGCTATGGAGTAGGTCCACCAGTATCCCGCGTATATGGGGACGACCGAAGTGTAGAGGTCCACCAGTGGGAAAACCCTCCTGAGGTTGTTTTGAATCTTGACAACCATGTCCAAGTGGTAGTGGATAGACTCCGTCTGAGCGCAGAAGATCCCGTCATCTTTCAGGGCTCTGAAGACGAACTTGAAGAATTCCTCGGTAGTAAGAACATGAGCAAAGCCTACCGGATCCGTTGAGTCTACGATAATCACGTCAAACTCACCCTCGTAATCTTGGACATACTTGTAGCCGTCCTCGTTGACCACGATGGCCCTCGGATCGTCGAAGGAGCAAGATAGGGTAGGGAAGAACTTTTTAGATACCTCTATAACCTCCTTATCTATATCAACGAGGACCGCTCTCCTTACACTTTCGTGCTTTAGAACCTCTCTGAGTGTTCCTCCGTCCCCTCCGCCGATTATCAAAACATCCTTGGGTTCCGGATGTGCGTGCATGGGGACGTGAGCGAGAAATTCATGATACATAAACTCGTATTTCTCATCCAGCTGGACTACTCCGTCGAGGACAAGGAGCTTCCCGAACTCAGGAGACTCTAAAACCAAAATTTCCTGATACTGGCTCTTTGACTCGTAAAGAACCTTAGAAACCGCGTAGCAGTGCCTTATAGGTGCGTATGGGTCTCTTTCTATAAAGAAAACATCCTTCATCCGCTATATATTAGCACAGCAAAGTGTTAAAGTATTAGGGCTATGGAAAGGGAAGAGGTAAAGGCTTTTAATCCATATCTGGAATATGTAGGAGAGGATCTTCATTTAGAAGGCGTCTCCTTGGAAAAACTCGCCCGCGAATTCGGGACACCTCTTTACGTTTACAGCGCCTCCTACATAAGGGACAAGATAAGGGCCTACAAAGAAGCTTTCCCGGACGCTCTCGTATGCTATGCGGTCAAGGCCAACTTTAACCCTCACGTAGTGGCGGTCGCTTCCAGCGAAGGCGCGGGAGCGGACATAGTTTCCGGAGGAGAGCTTCTGTGTGCCCTCAAAGGTGGCATTCCTCCCGAGAGGATCGTTTACGCGGGTGTGGGTAAAACCATTGATGAGATAAAGCTCGCGGTTGAAAAAGAAATCCTTATGTTTAACGTGGAGTCAAGGGAAGAGCTTTATGTCCTTAATAAGGTCGCGGGTGATCTTGGTAAGAAAGCCCGTGTTGCTATCAGGGTAAATCCTGACGTCGATCCCAAAACCCACCCCTACATAGCGACAGGTATGAAAAAAAGCAAGTTCGGAGTAGATTTTGAAACCGCCAAGGAAGAATACAAGATAGCGGATAGCCTGGAAAACCTTGAGGTGGTAGGGATACATTGCCACATAGGTTCTCAGATTTTAGACGTCAGCCCTTACAAAGAAGCGGTAGAGAAGGTGGTTTCCTTATACAAAGAACTAAGGGAAGAAGGCTTTAACGTAAGGTTCATAGACATAGGAGGGGGCTTGGGTATAAAGTATCGTCCCGAAGACAAGGAACCATCTCCTAAGGATCTTGCGGATCAAGTTCTCCCTATTCTAAAAGATGTGGAGGCAAAGGTCATCTTAGAGCCCGGAAGGTCGATCGTGGGTAACGCGGGAGTGCTCCTAACAGAAGTTCAGTTCGTGAAAGACAAGGGCATAAAGCGCTTCTTTATAGTTGATGCGGGCATGAACGATCTTGTGAGGCCCGCCATATACGATGCTTACCATCACATAGTCCCGGTTAAACTCAACGGAAGTTCCTATACGGTTGCGGACGTGGTAGGTCCTATATGCGAAACGGGGGATTTTCTCGCCAAAGACAGACGCCTGAGGGAAGTTTCAAGAGGGGATATACTGGCGGTTCTTTCCGCGGGAGCCTACGGCATGGCTATGGCTTCTCACTACAACGTCAGGGTAAGACCCGCGGAGGTGCTGGTAGAAAAAGGAAACTACAAGCTCATAAGAAAACGGGAAGGCTACGAAGATCTCCTCAGACCCTTTGAGGGGTTATAATCCCTAAGCAGGAGAGGTGTGTTATGGAGAAGAAATACGTTGCGGTTCCTTTCGCCCTCGTGGGACTCTTTACTATGCCCGCAGGATCTAAGGTGGAAGACATGATAAGGGACGACATAGAACCCGAAGAGCTCGAAAAGTTCCAAGAGATCTTGGCCAGACTCCTTTTTAAAGAGGGTGTGAAGGTTGCGGTTTACCCATCGATCTTACCGCCCGATCAGGCCTCTTCCGCGGTGGAGGAGCTTGAGAAAATGATCTTCGGTGAGGGCAACCATGACTAAGGTTGTTGTATGCGGTGCTTTGGGCCGTATGGGGAGAAGGATAATAAGCTTAGCTCTTGAAGATCCGCAGGTGCAGGTTGTCGGCGGAGTGGAGCACCCAGATTGCATGCCCGCACCCGATTTGGGAGAAGCTCTCGGAATAGAGAAGCTAAAAGGTGTTCCCCTTAAAACCTCCATAGAAGACCTCTTACCTCTCTGCGATGTGGTTATAGAGTTTTCGGGAAGCCCCACCGCCTCGGTGGGATACGCGAAGCTGTGTGCCCTTGAAAAGAAAGCCATAGTTATAGGAACGACGGGTTTCTCGCAGGAAGAAGTAGAACAGATAAAAGAAGCTTCCAAAGAGACCGCGGTTTTACTCTCTCCTAATATGAGCTTGGGGGTCAACTTACTTTTTAGGTTGGTGGAGATAGCAGCTAAGGTTCTAAAGGATAAAAACTTTGATGTTGAGGTGGTGGAAGTCCATCACCGCTTCAAAAAGGATGCTCCGAGCGGGACCGCGGTCAAGATCTCTCAGATACTTTCCCAAGTTCTAAACAGGAAAAGTATAGTCCACGGAAGGGAAGGAGAAGCTCCCAGGAGCGACGATGAGATAGGTGTTTTTGCGGTCAGGGGAGGAGACGTGGTGGGAGACCACACGGTATACTTTTTAGGGTTTGGGGAGAGGCTTGAACTTACCCACAGGGCAACTTCGAGGGATACTTTCGCCAAGGGAGCGGTGGAAGCTTCCAAATGGATAAAAGATAAAGGGCCTGGACTTTATTCCATGTTTGACGTTTTAGGTGTATGAGGACTTCTGACCTTGAAAGGTTAGAGTTTCACAAAATAAAGGACCTGCTCAAAGAACTGTGCCACTCGGAAGCTACCCGCGAGGCAGTAGATTCCCTAAGACCTCTAACCGACCCACAGGAGGTCAAAAGGACGATAGACACGATCAGAGCTTTTGAAAAGGTCCAGCTTACGCTTTATGAGTTTGAAGATATAAGGGATCTACTCAAAAGATCGAAGGTGGAAGGTGCGGTTCTGGGTGCGGAAGACCTGCTGAAAATTTTCAAGGTCCTAAAACTCATCAGAAATATTAGAAGATCGATAGGATCCGTTGCGGAAAGGGATGAAAGACTGAGACCCTTATCTAAAAAGCTTCACCTCTTTTCTTCCTTAGAAAGCCTCATAGAAAGAACCATAGACCAGAGGGGTTATGTAAAGGACAGTGCCAGCGAAGATCTTTCAAGGATAAGGAAAAGCATAAGGTCCTTAGAAAAAGAGGTAATGTCGAGGCTCGAAAGTCTCTTTAACAGGCCCGATGCGGACAAGATCTTCTCGGACAAGATAGTTACCTTGAGGAACGGAAGATACGTAGTTCCCGTCAAAACTTCCCAGGTTAGAAAGATCTTCGGTATAGTCCACGGGACTTCCTCTTCGGGATACACAACCTACTTAGAACCTCAGTTTGTGGTCCAGATAAACAACAGGATAGCGGAGTTAAAAGGAGAGGAAGAAGTAGAGGTAAGGAGAGTTCTTCAGAGGATCACATCCCACGTGGGATCTCAAGCGCAGAAGATTTTAGAAAGCTTCAACGCCCTTGTAGAAGTTGACCTTTTGAACGCAAAGAGGGAGCTTGGAAAAAGGTTTGACGGAACCTTTCCGAAGTTAGGAGACAAGATAGATCTAAAGGGCGTCAAACATCCCCTTCTGGCTTTAAGCGCAAGGGAGGTAGTTCCCGTTGACATCTCCTTTCAGGATAGAAAGGGTGTTTTGCTCACTGGCCCTAATACAGGGGGTAAAACTGTAGCTTTGAAGAGTCTCGGGCTTATAGTTTTGATGGTTCAGAGCGGTATACCCGTTCCCGTGAACGAAGGAAGCACGTTGAAAGTTTTCAAAAAGGTTTTCGTGGACGTAGGAGACGAACAGAGCATAGAACAGAACCTTTCTACCTTCTCCTCTCACATGAGAAACATATCCGAGTTCTTAAAAGAAACTGACGAAGAGAGTCTCGTTCTTTTGGACGAGCTGGGAGCGGGAACGGACCCTTCTGAGGGATCCGCCTTGGCGATAGGTATTTTGGAGTTTCTTAAAAACAGAGGTTCTTGGGTCTTTGCCAACACCCACCACACACCGGTTAAAGCATACGCGGTAAGTTCTGACTACTTCCTCCCCGCAACGGTTCTTTTCGATAGAAACTCTCTACAACCTCTATACAGGATAGCTTACGGAATAGTAGGAGAGAGCATGGCTTTGGAGGTAGCGATCAAGGTAGGTGTGCCTGAGGAGGTTATAAAGGTAGCGAGAGATTTCCTGAAGGGAAGTTTTGAAGAATACACGGATCTTGCCAAAAAGCTCAGCGA
>WFYK01000131.1 GCA_015490105.1 Aquificaceae bacterium
CCTTTCCGCTCCGGGTCCGAACATCTGCTTGAGGAAGTAGAGGGGAACGTTTATTGGCGGTATGTAGTAAACGTTGGGTTCGAGCCCAGTCTGAGGGTATAAGGGGAGCGCTACCTTCTTGATGTGAACGAGGAAATCTATAGGGTTACTCCTTACCGCTTTCTCGGGCGGGTTTATGAAGCCCATGAGTCTTATCTTGCCTATGCACGTGATAACGCATTGAGGCTGCAAGCCTTGTTCGACCCTCGGGAAACAACCTATGCATTTTTGGGATATGCGGGCGACGAAGTTAAACATGGTCTTCTTATAGGGACAAGCCTTGACACATTCTTGGTAACCCTCACACCTTTCCGGGTCTATGAGAACGATTCCATCCTCTTGGCGCTTGTATATTGCCTGCCTTGGGCAAGCTGCAACACAGGCGGGAAAGGTGCAGTGGTTACATATTCTCGGAAGGTAGAACATCCATATAGGATGGGGGAGCTTCTCTAAAACTGTTCCGACATCTACGGGAGCATTTACCTCATCTTCACCTATGTTGGGGTTTGTCCAGTCAAGATCGTCCGGCATCCATCCGAGAACAGGCTCTTCTTCCGTCCCGTCGAGCACCGTTTTACCTTTGTAGGTTTCTCCTTCCCAAACCTGATCGTTTCCCAAAAGCTCCATAAGCTTCACGTCCCAACCCAATGGATAGAAGCCGTTAGGCTTCGTTTCTACGTTGTTCCAAAGTTGATATTCCTGTCCTCTTCCGGGAGTCCAAGTGGTCTTGCAAGCTACCGTGCAGGTTTGACAGGCTATGCATTTGTTAAGATCCATAACCACCGCAAACTGTTTCTTCGGTCTTTTGTGCTCATAAGGATAATTGACCTCCCTTTTGATCTGCCAGTTGTAAGCTTTAGCCATAGCTCACACCTCCATCAATAAAAACGGACCCACTGGCCCTTGAGGTAGTTTGCAAAGGCTACGCTCGGCTTATGGGGTCTGAGCCCCAACCTTACGGGTCTCCAAACACCTTTTCCGTTTATGCCTCCGGGTTCTGCTTTGAGGATCTTCGCGTAAGCTTCTCTGGGTGCACCTATGAGGCAGTGAACGTCAGGGGCAAATCCCTTACCTATTACCTGACCCGCGAGGTTCTTCCTCACAAGTGTATCTGTCTGAAGGGTAGGCTTGTGCCAGCTTCTGGTTACGCTTTGGTGAGATCCTCTTCTGTAAAGGGACTGATATCCTGTGTATGGGTTCTTCGCAAGTCCGTTTTTGTTTACCTTCGTTCCGAGAACAGATCCGTGTGAAGATCCATACATGTTGAACCATATCTTGGCTACACCGGGAGGTGTATTGTTGGAAGCTCTTGCTCTGAGGAGAAGCCTTGCTACTTCATAGTCTTCCTTTCTCTTCTGCCAACCTTCGAAAGGCCTATCCTGCGGATCCGGATCGACCCATACGTAGTCTCCGTCCTCTATACCCATCTTTTCAAGGTCTTTCGGGTTTATGTCTATGTAAGCTTCGGATACGAAAGGCTTTCTCTTATCGTGCCTGTATACATCCCCGAAGGGACCAAAGAGCAATGTAGTTATGTCCGTGTCACCTGTTGTAGTGTGAGCTGCGTGCCTGTATTTGGGTGTGTGGACTATATGAGTGGCTCCGAAAGAGACCCTCAGAGGGTGTTTCGTCTTAGGAAGCTTTACGGGTGTAACGAGGACGTTCCTTGCCTGCCTTAGTTCTGTGTTTTTCAAGGCTTCGTCAGGATCTACACCATAATCTTCGGGTCTCTTGGGCCTGAGAAGAGGATGTGGTTTTGCAACTATCACGTTCGGCTCGTAATCGGTAGCATCAATGGGTTCCCTGTAGACGGGGAGGTTTTCTCCCGCATCTATGAATTCGGGCTCTTCTCTGTAGAACTCTAACCTTCCGCTTTTGGTATACCAAGGGTGGTTGTCCACGAGTTGATCCATACCCACATACTTGGGATAGGTCCTCGTCATAATCAGGGAGGGAATACCCTCTTGAGCTTTCTTACCTATATCTTCGAGCTTATACCCTCTGAGATTAGAGGAGGCATTTATTACCCTCTGAACGTATACCTCCTGCCTTCCTTCTAAAACAAACTTCCAGTAATCAGCGAATCTCTTGTCCCCCGTGAGTTCCGCAAGCCTCTTTCCTACGAGGGCAAAAACCTCCGCATCGTTCTTGGTGTCATACAACCTCCTGTGGCCGGTTTTGGGCCAGACATATATGAAGGGATTAGTAACGGATCCAGCAATGTCCCAGTATTTGTTTTCGTTCCAAGCATCCACTCCGAGAACTATGTCGGAGTATTCACACGTTAGCGACCACCACCACTCGTTGGTGATAATACACTCGATCTTGGGTAGGGTGTTCATAACGATGTTGTATTTCCACTTGGCGTTTCCGAGGATAGAGTTAGCGTCAACGAACCAACAGAACTTGGTAGGTGTGGGCATGTGAGTTTTGCCTGTTATCATGTGATCGCCCATCTTCTGGGGTTTGTCGTCGTGGGAGTAGTAGTGTGCGGACTCTCCCTTCCAATAGCGCTTTACTTTAGCGGGTTTGTTGGGATCGAGCTCTATGTTGAAAGGATCTTCTAAGAAATACTGGCCTACACCGTTGAAGAGGGCAAGTCTGAAGTTACCCGCGTAAGATCCTATATTCCCTGTCAGGTGCCCCACGTTGTCGGTGAGTGCAACGATAAGATACATAGCCCTATCTTTCAGATCCCCGTGGAAGTATTGGTTTACACCCATACCTTGGGCGAGCTTCATGTTGCGCGGATGCTTTGCTATCTCCCTTGCGAGCTTTTCTATCTTTTCCGCAGGAACTCCTGTGATCTTTTCCGCCATTTTAGGGTTGTAGTTTTCCTCAAAGAACTCCAGATAGACTTGGAAAAGAGGTTTCACTTTTACCTTCTTTCCATCTACAGTCTCTACGGTGAACTCACCCGTAAGAGCAGGATCTATTCCGAGCTTCCAAAAGTCATCTCCCACATCATCTCTTGTAATCACTTTTGGAGAGTTAGTTTTCGTGTCCCACACCACAAAGTCGTTCATATCCTTTTCCCTTATGTCTTCGGGGATATACTGCTTTTCCTGCTTGTAGAAGGGAGGGAGGCGGTCACCCTTTTTGAAGACCTCCGCCTTTTTAAGCGGTTTGGGTTTGTAGTTGGGAATAATGTCTTTGGCTCTCAGGATCTTTCCGTTGTCCATTCTCACTAAAAGGGGCATATCTGTCCAAGCCTTTACGTATTTTTCTTGGTAAAGCCCCTCTTTCATGATCACGTAGGCTATAGAGAGTGCTAAGGCAGTGTCTGTTCCTGTTCTTACCACTATCAGCTCGTCCGCAGACCTTGCGGTAGGAGAGTAGTCGTTGGAAATAACAATGACTTTTGATCCTTTGATTCTTGCTTCCGTGAGCCAGTGGCAGTCGGGCATCTTAGTGGTGAAGGGGTTCATCCCCCAAAGGATTATGAGTTTCGAATACTCCCACAGACACAGGTCAAACTCCACATTCTGTTGGCCCGTGACCATAGGATGTCCCGGTGCGAGATCCGTGTGGAAGGAGTAGTTATCCCAACCTCTGCCTCCTTTTGCCTTTTCTGGGGGAACTCCCCTTATGTGGTGATCCAAAAGTGCCACGAGGTTAGCCATTCTGTAGGGGGAGGTGTATCTTACTACCGCCAAGAAGGGCATAGATCCTCTGAACTTGAAAGTTCTGGTTCCTGCTCCCTCCATAGCGTCGATCATTTCCTTCTCGTAATACCCTTGAGCTTCCAAGCGTTTTCTTCCCTCTTCTCCCGAATATGTCTCCGCTATGTTTATCATTGTCTTAGCTATAATGTCTGCAACCTCGTCCCACGTAACCTTTATGAACTTGTCCTTCCCCCTTTGGAAGTATTTTTTTGGAGGTTCACCCGTTTTAGGATCTCTTGGAAAGCCCGCTTTATACCACTCGTAAAAACCTTTCCTTACCATAGGGCCTTTAACCCTTCTGTCTCCGTAGAATCTCCTCATCAGAGAAAGACCCTTGTTACAACATCTGGGTTCCCACCTTGGAGAAGCTTTAAGACCGTATATGTCCGTTGCTTCGTGGAACTTAAAAGTGGGTTCTATTCTGGTCACAACTCCGTTTTTTACGTGGGCCCTCAGTAAGCAGTTGTGGGTATCGTTAGGCGCACAGAGAAATACGAAAGTGTCTTCCGATTTAAATATGTCCCTATACATAGTCTCCCAATCTCTGTTTGGGTAGTAGAGAATGGGGTTGTCTACCTTCACCACGGGTTCAAAAACTCTGAGCTTGTAAGATGAAGAAGCCATAGAAGCTAAAGAAAGCCCCCCTAACTTAAGAAGGTCCCTTCTGCTTAAACCCATAACCCAAACCTCCTGATCTCCATCATATGATTCATCTCATATTAGATAACATATGTTTACTTCCTGGTGGTGTCAAGAGAAAAACAATCCAAATCTGTGTCTGCAATGTATACAGACTATTGAAATCGGAATTCGTAGGAACGATACTATATGTAGGTCGATTTACTCTCTTAGGAGGAGGTATGCTATGAAGATGAAGGTAAAAACCTTAAGAAGAGAAGTTTTGAAAAGCTTTAAAAAGGCTGTTAAATTAAATCGAGACTCAAAAGGTTTCACCCTGATTGAACTGGCAATAGTTCTTGTCATTATCGGTATAATCATCGCCTTGGTCCTGAAAGGACAAGATATGATTCAAAGCACGAGGATAAAGCAAGCCCGTGAAATGATAGAAAACGGAGTTTTGAGAGCTTTTATAGACTGCTATGGAAATTCCAAGATAGTGCCGGGGGATTTAAATGGAGATAGAATTCTTGATACTACAAATGATGCTTCACCGTTTGATACAGCAAACTGCACAACAGGAACCTGCCAGTGTTTCCAACAGAATCCTATAGTTCAGACAATAGCTAATAATGGTCATAAAATAACTATAGGAGATAAGGATCTATACATCTATATAGGAACCGAAGATGCTGCTACAGATTGTGGAACTCCTAACGGAGGATCTCCAAATGTACGTGAACATGTGCTGGTAATATGTGCAGCAGCTGATTGTGGCACTTCCCTTGCAAATGCAGATCCAGATACAAACTTTTACCTTAGACTTGCACAGGATATGGACTCAGATTTGGATTTACAAAACAATCCTGTGGGGGTTGTTGACGATACGAGAGGTTACATAAGAGGCGGATCAGCTACTATCGATCCAACAACTAACTTGGTCACAGCAATAGCCCCAGATAACCCCAATAATGACACTTCAAAGGATTGGGAAGGAACAGAAACCGCAATTATCTACTGTATAACTGGCATTAGGTAATAATGGACACAAACCTAAAAGTCCAGTTAGGCCGGGGTTTTACCCTCATAGAAGTAGCTATAGCCCTTCTCGTTATAGGTATCATCTTGGCTATTGTTCTCAAAGGTTTTGATATGATCACCTCCGCTAAATACAGAAAAGTTTTTGCTTCCATCGTCCCTCCTTCTGAAAAGTCTCTC
Source organism: Aquificaceae bacterium (assembly GCA_015490105.1). Classification (GTDB taxonomy): domain Bacteria; phylum Aquificota; class Aquificia; order Aquificales; family Aquificaceae; genus Hydrogenivirga. Next base: position 5,541 of record WFYK01000131.1, read on the forward strand.
CTTACCGCTATCAGGACCTGCTACGACAGGGTGAGGTTCGGATACCCCATAGCGGGAGATACCAACGGGGACGGACTCGTAGATACATATCCTACCGATAGCGGTTGCACCCAGCCCGCCTGCAGGTGTGTTCAAGAGATCCTTGGAACATCTGTCCCCGTGGCAATTACTATCGAAGACTTTTCCTTTTACTTCTTCCTTTACCAAAACGGTCTCGACGTAGACGGTGATTCGGTTCCCGAAAATCTCCTCGTTCTCTGTTCAGATCCATCTTGCACCTCAGTTTTCCCCACAAAACTTGCCCAGCTCATAGACAGCGAACTTGATAAAGCCAACAACCCTGTAGGCACCGTAGATGACAGAAGCGGTTGGATATTGGACGCTACCGCGGTCTCTATTTCTGGCGGGCTGGTGACCTCACTTACCTTTCCAAACGAAACAACGAAAGACTGGGACGGGGACGAGGTAGCGGTTGTTATAAATATCGATAAGGTTTTAGGAATCAGATGAATCAGACATCCAAGTTTCTCACTTCCTTCGCGTAAGCTTCTATGAATTCTCTTCTCGGCTCTACCTGATCACCCATAAGGATTGAAAATATCCTGTCCGCTTCCACCGCGTCCTCTATTTTTACCCTCAGGAGTCTTCTTCTGGAGGGATCCATAGCGGTTTCCCAAAGCTGTTCGGGATTCATCTCTCCCAACCCCTTATACCTTTGTATTTCAACACTTTGGCGGACCAAATCCATAAGAGAGTGGTATACATCGTTTAAAGAATTAGCTACTGTTTTTTTCTTGTCAAAGACAATCTCTACCGGGAGCTTTAGGTTGACACCCTCCAAGACCTGCTTGTATGATAGACTCGAAAGGAAGTCCGCATCCACAATGACTCTTGAGTCGATCCTTTCGTCCTTGAATATAAGATCGTAAGCACCTTCCAGATCGTCGTATCTTACTTCAACCTTATAGTCCCTTAGCTTTTCCTCAACTTTTTGCTTTATTTTTTCTACTTTTTCTTTATCCCTTAGGTCATCTTCCTTTACCCTTTCCGATATGAGGAAATTGACTATATCTTCCCCTTTAGCTTTAACAAGGGAAGAGTAGCTCTCTTCAAACTCCTTCAGGTTTTTAATCAGTTTTACAAGTTCCTGACCCTTGAACTCCTTGCCCGAACCGTCCCTTATTATGGCGTTTTCTTGAGCAAGCTTGAGAAGGTAATTTTCAAGTTCTTTATCATCCTTTATATAGAACTCTTGCTTTCCTTTTTTGAGTCTGTAAAGGGGTGGCAGAGCTATGTAAACGTGTCCTTCTTCAATGAGTTTTGGCATGAAGCGGTAGAAGAAGGTAAGGAGAAGAGTTCTTATGTGAGATCCGTCTACGTCCGCGTCGGTCATGAGGATTATACGGTTGTATCTGAGTTTAGAAAGGTCTATGTCTTCTCCCACTCCACAGCCGAGAGCACTTACTATGGCTTTTATCTCCTCGTTAGCAAATACCTTGTCCACCCTGTGTTTTTCTACGTTTATTATCTTTCCCCTTATGGGCAGTATGGCTTGGTAGCGTCTGTCCCTTGCTTGTTTTGCGGAACCGCCCGCGGAGTCTCCCTCAACTATGAAGATCTCACACTTTTCGGGATCTTTTTCAGAGCAATCCGCGAGCTTTCCCGGAAGTATGCCGTCTTCAAGCGGGGATTTTCGCCTTACCAGATCCTTGGCTTTTTTCGCAGCTTCTCTTGCGAGGGCTGCCTCTATGGCTTTTTCAACGATAAGTTTCAAGATGTCTCTGTTTTTGTCAAGAAAATCGGTGAGCTGTTCGTAGACTATAGATTCGACTATCTTCTTAACATTTTGGTTTCCGAGCTTCGTTTTTGTCTGACCCTCGAACTGGGGTTCGGGAACCTTGCAAGATACGACCGCGACGAGACCTTCTCTTACGTCCTCCCCCGTAAACATAGTTTTGAGCTCTTTAGATAGCTTCATCGTCTCCGCAAGCTTGGAAACCGCTTTAGTGAGACCCGATCTGAAGCCCGTAACGTGCGTTCCGCCTTCTACGGTTTTGACGTTGTTTACAAAACTGTCGATTATCTCCTTGTAGTCTTTTACGTATCTGAAGGCTATATCTACGATAACTTTTTCCCTTTCCCCTTGTATACGAACTATCTCGTTAAAGAGGGGTTCTTTGGCTTGGGAGAGATACTCTACCAGATCCGCTATTCCCCTTTCAAACTTGTAAACGACTTCTTTGTCTATCCTTTCATCTTTGAGGTAGAAGCGAACTTCGGGATTCAGATAGGCAAGTTCCCTTACCCTCCTTTCTACGATGTCGAACTTTATCTTCGTGGTTTCGAATATCTCCGGATCGGGCTTGAAGGTTACGCGCGTTCCCCTCTTTGTAGTAGTTCCAACCACTTTAAGATCGGTTACCGGCTCTCCCCTCCTGTATTCTTGACGGTAAATCTTTCCGTCCCTGTAGACTTCAACCACCAACCACTCGGAGAGGGCATTTACCACAGAAGCTCCAACCCCGTGAAGCCCTCCCGAATAGGCATATACCTTCTTTTCGAACTTTCCACCCGCTCCGAGCATAGTAAACACAACTTCCACGCCTGGCTTTCCCACTTCAGGGTGTATGTCTACCGGTATTCCTCTGCCGTCGTCTTCTACCGTTACCGATCCATCCCCGTGGATGATAACGGAGATGTTTCTCGCGAAGCCCGCCATAGCTTCGTCTACCGCGTTGTCGAGTATTTCCCATATGAGGTGGTGAAGTCCCCTTTCCCCTACGTCACCTATATACATGGCGGGCCTTATACGAACGTGTTCAAGCCCGGTAAAGGTCTTTATGTCTTGAGCTCCGTAGTCCTGAGGGGTGGTCATGGGAATAATGATAATATAGATTTCGGAGGCGCGTTATGGAGGAGATAAGGGTAGGCGGATACATAGTAAAAACCGATCGTTACTACACCAAGGATCACGAGTGGGCCCTCGTGGACGGGACGAGGGTCAAAGTAGGTATAACCGATTACGCCCAGAAGATGCTCGGAGATATAGTCTTTGTAGATCTACCCGAAGAAAATACGGAGGTAGATCTCGGAGAGACACTCGCCAACGTGGAGTCTGTCAAGAACGTCGCCCCGGTTTACAGCCCCGTTTCCGGAACGGTGGTTGAAGTAAACAGGGACCTCGGAGACGATCCGGGGCTTGTAAACGAAGACCCGTATGAGGCTGGCTGGATAGCCATCCTTGAGATGAGGAGTCCATCGGAAGTGGATGATCTCATGAGTGCCCAAGAATACGCTCAGCTTCTTGAGGAGATAGTCAAAGAGGAAGAGGGGATGTCGGAAGAGGTTCCTATAGAAGGTATGGAGGAATCCATAGAAAACATCCCGGAAGAGGATCTCGGGTTTGAAGAGGAACGCTAATGTATGTTCCCCATTCTCGCGAAGATGTAAGGTTTATGTTAAAGGCCCTTGGCCTCTCTTCGGAAGAAGATCTTTTTTCCCACATAGATGATAGTCTCCTGAAGCCTCCCGACGATCTTCCACCCCCTAAAAGTGAGGAGGAGATCAGAGAACTTTTCAAGAAAATTGCTTCGAAGAATAAAAGTCTTATTTCTTTTTGCGGTGCGGGATCCTACGATAGGATCATCCCTTCGGTTATACCTTACATCCTGAGCAGGGGAGAGTTCTTAACCGCCTACACACCCTATCAGCCGGAAGCTTCCCAAGGGACCCTTCAAGCTATTTTTGAGTATCAAAGTGTAATTTGTGACCTGACGGGGATGGATGTAGCAAACGCGTCCGTATACGACGGGGCCTCCGCTCTTGCAGAGGCGGTTCTGATGGCAAAGCGACTAAAACCCAAAAAAACCAAGGTAGTAATATCCCAAGCTATAAATCCTCTCTACAGAAGGGTTTTGAGAACCTACCTGAGTCCTTTAGAAGAACCCATCGAGGAAGTGGAGGTTTCAAAAGAAGGAACCACGGACTTGGAAAAACTGTGGGATCTTTCAAAGGAAGCCCAAGTTATAGCGGTTCAATACCCTAATTTCTTCGGTTATGTGGAACCTCTCAAGGAGATCTCGGAAATAGCCAAGGAAAGGGAAAGCCTTCTGGTGGTGGTTGCGGATCCGGTAGCTTTGGCTATATTAAAACCTCCCGGTGAACTGGGAGCGGACATAGTGGTCGGCGAGGGCCAACAGCTCGGAGTTCCCCTGAACTTCGGAGGACCTTACGTGGGCTTTTTCGCCACAAAGCAAGAATACGTTCGCCAGATGCCCGGAAGAATTAGCGGGCTCGCTCAAGACATAGAAGGCAAGACAGCTTACACGTTAATTTTGCAGACCAGAGAACAGCACATAAGAAGGGAAAGGGCCACCTCCAATATATGCACTAACCAAAATCTCTTGGCTCTGGCAAACCTCTTGTATATAACCCTCTTAGGAGCAGAAGGTCTTCGTGAGGTAGCAATCCAGAGTATATCCAAGGCTTACTATCTCAAGGAAAAGCTATTAGATCTTGGTTTTGAAGAGGTGTTTGAAGGAAAGCACCTGTGGGAGTTTCCTCTAAAGAAAGAGGGGTCCTTTAATTTGAGAGAAAGACTCAAGGAGAAAGGGATCCTTTTGGGTGTCCCCTTGGATAGATTTTTCCCTTCTATGAAGGATACCTTGCTCATAGCTGTGACCGAAAAAAGGAAGAGAGAGGAGATGGACCGTGTCGCAGAGGTCATCGGTGAAGGAAACTAACCCCTTGACAGCTTCTCCTCCCGTAAAGGACCTTATGGTGTGTAACCCCATAGTCTGCTCTATGAACAATACCGTAAGGGAAGCCATCTCCATGATGGAATCCTACGAGGTGGGAAGTGTTGTCATAGTTGACATATACACGAGGAAGCCTCTAAACATCATAACCCACAAGGATGTTATCTCCGCTATATACCACGGTATGCTCGATAGCCCCATTTCAGAACTCATTGAACTGCTCAAAAAATACCACCTTTACACCATACACGAAGACAAACCAGTAATAGAAGCCCTAAAAATATTCGAAGAAAAAGGTATAGAGCACCTTCCGGTGATCAACGACGAAGGCATTCTTGTGGGCATTATCACCGGGACCGATATTCTAAAAGGACTTCCGAGATTCGCATTCATAGACCCCCTTACCGGTCTGGAAAACAGGAGGTTTTTAGACTACTTGGAAGCCAAGCTCAGGTTGAAGAAGAAAGGGTCCGCCCACGTGATGATGATAGATATAGACAACTTCAAAGTTATAAACGATACTTACGGTCACATCTTCGGAGATAAAGTTCTCAAAAAGGTTGCTGAAACCGTAGTAAAAAACGTCAGATCTTACGATAACGTCATACGCTACGGGGGAGAGGAGATTTTAGTAGTTCTCCATCGGGTGGACAAAGATCAGGCACTAAACATAGCGGAGAGGATAAGGGAAGCGGTGAAAACCCTAACCTTTGAAGATCATCCGGAAGTTAAGGTTTCGGTAAGCATAGGTATAACTCCTTACAAGGGGAACCTCTACTCTTCCATAGATATGGCGGACAAAGCCATGTATGAAGCCAAAAGGCAGGGAAAAGACAAGGTAGTTTACGTAGAATAAAAAATCTCATGGAGTTTTGGAAACTTGAAGGATCGGGAAACGACTTCGTAGTTGCGGACAACAGGGAAGGACAAGTAGATGAGTTTTTAAAAAAGCTTAATGTAGACAGGGTTGAGTTCGTAAGGAGAGTGTGTGCACTTCACACGGGTGTGGGAGCGGACGGATTGATTTTGATCGAAAAACCCTCGGATCCTGAAAATGACTTTAGGTGGGCCTTTTATAATGCGGACGGATCGGAAGCGGAGATGTGCGGTAACGGTTCAAGGTGTGCGGTGCGCTTTTGCTACGAGAAGGGAATTGTCGGAGAAGACGTCAGGTTTGAAACCCTCGCGGGTGTAATAAAAGCCAAGGTCCTGAACGGAGGAAAAAGGGTAAAGGTTCAGCTCACTCCTCCCACACCTGTCCAAAAAAGGACCTTAGAGATAGATTCCCAAAAGATTGAGGGCTTTTTTATAAACACGGGGGTTCCCCACTTTGTGGTTTTTGTAGAAAATCTGAACACAATAAACGTAACTTCCCTCGGAAGATCTATAAGATTTCATAAAGCTTTCGAACCCAAAGGAACAAACGTTAACTTCGTGGAAGTTGCCTCAGAAGACTCGGTAAGGATAAGAACCTACGAAAGAGGTGTAGAGGGGGAAACGCTTGCTTGCGGAACGGGAGCAACCGCAAGTGCAATTGTATCCTTCTTGGAAGGAAAAGTTTCAAGAAAGCCCGTAGAGGTTATAACCAAAAGCGGGGAGGTTCTGAGAATAGACTTCAGCGACGATATGAAGGAAGTCTTTTTAGAAGGGGGCGTTAAAAAGGTCTTTGAAGGAAGGCTCAGTGAGGAGGTTCTGCTATAGAGTTCCTAAACAGTCTTTTAAAGATCCTACAAACTCCTCCACGAAGGGATCACCCGAGGAGAGAACCTCCTGAGGCGTTCCTACGGTTACTACCTCTCCTTTTCTTAGAACCAAGATCCTGTCGGATATGGAGAAGGCGGAGATCATATCGTGCGTAACCACTATGGCGGTGGTTTTGGTCTTTTCCCTGAGATCATAAATGAGTCTGTCTATGACCCTACTCGTTATGGGATCAAGACCCGAGGTAGGTTCATCGTAGATGATCAACTTAGGATTGGTAGCTATTGCCCTTGCTATGGATACCCTCTTTCGCATACCGCCGGAGAGTTCCGAAGGCATAAGATCTAAAACCTCTTCGTCCAAATCAACGAGCTTCAGTTTTTCAAGAGCGATCTTCTTTATTTGATCTTCGCTCATGGAAGTGTGTTCCAAGAAGTAAAAACCTACGTTCTCCCAAACCTTTAAGCTGTCAAAGAGAGCACCTTCTTGGAATACGTATCCAACGTTTTTTCTCAGATCGTCGAGCTCCTTTCTGCTTAGATTTGCAACCTCTTTGCCGAAAACGTATACCTTCCCGGAAGTTGGCTTCCAAAGACCTACTATGTGCTTAGTTATAGAGGTCTTACCGCTTCCGCTCCCCCCTATTATGGAGAAGATCTCTCCCTCGTAAACTTCAAAAC
>WFYK01000132.1 GCA_015490105.1 Aquificaceae bacterium
CCTTGAAGCACACCTATTTCTCCTTCAACGGTAGGAACGTTCACAGAGTTAACTTCCTTTGAGAGGGCTATCCCCTTAGGGGTTACAACTTCAACCTTTACCATAGCGCCATTATTATAACAGTCCCTCTTTTACTAAGAGCTCCGCTATCTGAACCGCATTAGTCGCAGCACCTTTCCTTATGTTGTCCGCAACTACCCACATAGCAAGGCCGGGCGTAAACACGAGATCTTCCCTTATCCTGCCTACGAAAACCTCATCCCGTCCCTGAACGTCTATAGCTATCGGATACTGGTGATTTTCTATATCGTCTACAACGACTACCCCCGGAGCCTTAGATAGGATCTCCCTTGCCTCTTCGGGAGGTAAAGGTTTTTTGGTTTCCATATGGATGGCTTCCGAATGGGAGTAGAAAACGGGAACCCTGACAGCGGTCGCGGACACTTTTATGTTTTCATCGTGCATTATCTTCCTCGTTTCGTTCACCATCTTCATCTCTTCTTTTGTGTAGTCGTTTTCCATAAACACGTCGATGTGGGGAACTACGTTGAAGGCTATCTGTTTGGCTATGTGCTTTGGAGGAGGGATCTCTTCACCCTTTGCCCAAGCTCGCGTCTGATCTTCGAGTTCCCTTATGGCTTTCGCTCCGGCCCCCGATACGGACTGGTAGGTAGCTACGATTACCTTCGTTATACCCGCATGGTCGTATATGGGCTTTAGAGCTACGACCATCTGGATCGTTGAGCAGTTAGGGTTTGCAACGATACCTTTGTTTTTAACCATCTTCACATCTTCAGGATTTACCTCAGGGACTACAAGGGGGACTTCCGGGTCCATCCTCCAAGCGGAGGAGTTGTCCACTACGAGAGATCCGTCTTTTGCAAACTTCGGGGCATATTCTTTACTTACAGATCCGCCCGCGGAGAAGAGGGCAAGGTCTATACCTTTGAAGGAAGGTTCTTTGTTTAGCGGTCTTACCTCATACTCCTTACCCTTAAAGGTCAGCGTCTTCCCCGCGGACCTCTCTGAAGCAAAAAGGACGAGATCATCTACGGGAAAATTCCTCTCTTCTAAAACCTTCAGGAAAGTCCTTCCGACTTCACCCGTAGCACCTACTATCGCAACCCTGTAACCCATAGGGAAATTATATTAGAAGCTTGTCGTAGTTCCATCACAAGAAGTTACACTTCCGGAAGCACTGTTGCATCCGTTGAATTTGATGGTCAAAGTTGCGACCGCACTGCCTTGCGGACAAGTAAGGCTTATGGTCAGAGTTCCGCTATCCGCACCACCTCCCGGGCAGGCTCCCACGTGAACGTTGTCGGCTTGGTAAGTTATGTCGAAATTGCCTTCGGTAGTAGAAAGGGTAAGGCTTATAGTTCCGTTATAAGTTCCCGCATCGAAGGGATCGTTATCACCGTCGTTGTCAGGTGTATAGGAAAATCCGTCCCCGTTGAAGGTCCAAGAAACAGAAGAACCCTGTAAGGTGTATACACTCTGAGCGAAAAAGGTTGTATAAACGTATGTTCCTCCTTGTAGATCGATGTCCACATCTAATGTAAAGTCCACGTTGTAGGAAGATGTTATGTTCAAAGGCTGTCTTGAACAACCGCTTGAACCAAATGTTCCCGTGCATACGTCAAAACCACTTAAAGGATTAGAATCATCATCATCCTTTGCACTGATAGTGCCACTGTAGGTTCCGTCCTCAAAGGTGCAGTTGAAAGTATAGGTTACATCTACTGGTATTCCGTCGTTATCTGCGTCCGCTTGATTACCGCTCGATTGGAGCTGGGAACAATCTTGAGATTGAGCGGAAACCCCCGAAGATCCGCCAAAAGAAGGAAAGAAAAATCTGCTTATACCGAGCTGTCCTAAGTTTTCACTAAATTGTCTAATCGGATCGGTTGCTTCCCTTACCCCTTCGAAGGTTCCGCTCACGTTTACGTTGTTACCACCTCCTGGCGTTTCAGTACCTGTTGAGGGCGTATCTCCTCCTCCACCGCAGGAGAAAAGAAAAGTACCCGAAAGAACCGCACCGAAAAGAAGTTCTTTCTTCATAATTGACCCTCCCTTGAAAGATTTATACTTTTGAAGTTAAGGTTAAAAGGGAGGTAGGTAAAGTGAAATTTTCACACCTTGTGATCCTGTTGGGTGCCGGCTTCGTTTTCGGATCACCCAAGTTAGATGACTTTGAAAGTGTAAAGAGGTTTCCCTTTGTAACATACAAGAAAGTTTGGCAGGGAACACCCGTAAGGGTGGATGAGGTGACCGTTCCAAACGTGGTCATAGCCTACGGGGAAGGAGAAAACCCTAAGGTTATCGCTTCCGCGGGTAGGATAGCCTACTACCTTGGTCAGTGGACCCAAGATCCGGGCCTTTCACCGAAGGGTGTAAAAATGGGTTCGTTCCCTCCGGTTATCCTTCCGCTTCCGGAGGCTCTTAAGACCGAAAAACACATAATTCTTGTGGGCACACAAAACGCCATTGTGAAGGAACTAAACCTTAAGTTCGAGGGTCCCACCGTTAAAGTGGTTGACTATCGAGGAAGGAAGGTCATCGTAGCGGGCGGTAAAACCCCGGATCAGGTCGTGGAGGCTTCCAATTTCTTAGCGGACTACATAGTAGGTTTTAAAGCGGGTGCTTACAAGACCTTCTTTAGTTTTGTAAAGCTGAGGGGCATGATAGAGAAAGGAGAGTTCAATTCCGCTCTCGATCTGATCCAGAGTGCGGAGGGGCTTTCCGCTTGCGGTAAGAATATGTCCCTTGCCTCGCCTATGATGGAGAAGTTTCCGCCGAAAGTTAAGGAGGTTGTAAAGGAGAGAAACAAGATAATGTATGTGGAACTTGCAAAAGTTTTGAAAGAAGGGAATAAGGAGGAAGCGGTTATGCTTTGGAAAGAGGCTATGTTTACCTGCTATCAATGTCACCAGGGAATAGGTATAAAGAGACTTAGAAAGTTTGTGCCCAACGAGGAGATCCATTCAAGGCATCAAAGAATAGCCAAATCTTGGGGACTCAGTTGCAACGCTTGCCACAGCGGGCAAACCAAACAGAGGGGTTACTCTCTCCGCTGAAGCACCATGGGTAAGCTCGTTCCTTTCAGAGACTTTATGGAAAGAAAGGTAAGAGAGTATTACTCTTCCGAGAAGGAAAAGTTCGGGGGAGGAGGTGACTTTTTTACCGCGCCGGAACTCGACAGAGCCTTCGGTGAAGCCATAGCGGACTTC
>WFYK01000133.1 GCA_015490105.1 Aquificaceae bacterium
TCTTCTACCTGTTCCCTTTCATATTCCTTTATAACATCCTTTATGTTCGCGTAATCCTTTATTGGAGCTATTATGTCCCTTGTGGTTACCTCTGGAAGGTCGTGAAAGAGGCCACAGAAGAAGTTTAAAAACTTCCTCCTTTCACAAGCACCTATCTTAAGAGAGAGAAGGTAAGAAAGGGTCGCTACAACAAACATGTGTCCTAAAACCGATGTGGTAGGAAGACGGGGTGTGAGAATCCACCTTTTTTGAAACCTAAGTTGTCCCACGAGATCTATGAAATTGAAGGTTTTTTTCTTCAGATATATCCTCTGAACACCGTCGAGATCAAAGAAATCCTCTATGGTGGTTTCTATCTCTTCCTTCACCTTTTCTATACCGTAAAACCTTATGCCGACGGAGTAGATCATCTGAAACTCCCAGTAAGTGGCGAGAAAGTGGGAAGCCCTAACTACCCTTTTTTCCTTTCTTTCCTCTTCGTCGTATAGGTAAGCTTCAAATCTCTCTTTTAGATCTCTGTCGAATCTCCCTAAGGGACCTGAGAGTTTTTCCTTTAAGAGCTTCGCAACTTCTTTTTTCCTTTCGCGCATTATCCTGTGAAATACCTGAGGTTTTATGTCTGTAAGGATGGCTCTTTGAAGAGCTTCGAAGATGATGGCCTCGATCAAATAATCCCAATTGAGCTTTATACCTTTAGAGTGCTCTTCTATCCTACCTACGATGTAAGCTATAGCGGACTTGTGGGCTTGTTTGTCAAGTTCAGTTATGTGAAAGGGCTTGGGATGATCGTTCCAGCGCTCTATGTAGGCAAGATCGTAGATAGTTAAAAGGATTTTTGCCAGGGCGGAGTAAGAAAGTTTCATACGAAGAGGGAACTTACCGACTCTTCCTCGTGGATCCTTCTTATGGCTTTAGCGAGCAAGCCCGCAACGGATACTATCTTGAGTTTGTTGAACATCTTATCCCCTATCGGGATCGTGTTCGTTATTATCACCTGCTCTATGGGAGCGCTTGAGAGTCTTTCCACAGCAGGTCCGGACAAAACTCCGTGGGTTGCACAGGCTATTACCCTGCGAGCACCCTTGTTAAGAAGCATGTTAGCTGCAGCCACCATCGTTCCAGCGGTATCTATAAGATCGTCCACGATAAGAGCGTCCTTTCCTTCTATATCACCTACCACGTCAAGAACTTCCGCTTTGTTAGGTTCGGGGCGCCTCTTGTAGATTATCGCTATGCCACAACCGAGCTTGTTAGCAAGCTGTCTTGCCCTTTCTACCCCTCCCGCATCCGGGGACACTACTACAGGGTTTTCTAAAACGATGTTCTTCTTTATGTAGTCGTAAAGAACGGGCATAGCGGAAAGGTGATCCACCGGTATGGTAAAGAAACCCTGTATTTGGGGAGAGTGAAGGTCTATGGTAACAACCCTTTGAGTTCCTACGACAGTTATGAGATCAGCCAGCACCCTCGCACTGACAGGTGTTCTCGGCTTGTCCTGTCTGTCCTGTCTTGCGTAAGCAAAGTATGGTATTACCGCTGTGATCCTTCCCGCGGACGATCTCCTGAGTGCATCTACGATCAGGAGGAGTTCCATTATGTGCTGATTTGCGGGGTATGAAAGGGGTTGTATCACAAAGACGTCCGCACCCCTTATAGATTCATTTATCTGAACCCGCACCTCACCGTCGCTGAAGCGGGTAACGAGCATATCCGCAAGGGGAACTTCGAGTTCCTTGGCTATTTCCTCCGCGAGTTCCCTGTTGGCGGTTCCCGTAAGGAGCTTTAGAGGTCTGTGCATATAAAAAATTGGCTGGGGTGCCTGGACTCGAACCAGGAACCCCCGGATCCAAAGTCCGGTGCTCTGCCAGTTGAGCTACACCCCAGGCCTAGATATACATTTTATCACCTTCCACCCTTTTTGGGTAGCCCCCTCGATCAACTCCTTCTGCGCTTCTCCCAAGAAGAAGACGCTTGCTCCGGTTCCGCTGACGAGGGGTTTCTTTCCCATCTCCTTTAGAAACTCAACCACTTCACCCACCTGCGGGTATAACCTGCAGGCTACATCACCGAGTCTGTTTTCTAAAAGATCGCCTCCCCTAACTATGGAATCTAACAGATCTTCCAAAGGAGGGGGGTTACTAAAGTCGCTCTCTTTTAGGGATGAGTAAACCTTTCCCGTCGATACTGTAACTTTCGGAACTACCAAGGTTAGCTTAAGGCTCAAGTGTTCCAAAGGTTCTAAGATTTCACCCCTGCCTCTTCCAACAGCGGTGCCACCGAGAAGGAAGAAAGGACCGTCCGAAGAAATGTTCGATACAAGCTTCTTTAATTCTCCTTCAGAAAGAGGTTCATTTAAAAGCTCATTAACCGCTTTTAGTGTGTAAGCTAAGTTAGAGCTTCCTCCCCCGAGGCCTCCACCTAAAGGTATCCGCTTTCGGATCTTTACGGAAAATTCCAGCTTTTTCCCGATCATATTTTCCATGAGCTTTAAACCCTTCCAAACGAGATTCTCTTCTTGCGGTATTTTCACGGGAAAGGTTTCTACTTTTGGCGGACCTTCGGATATCTCTATATCGTCGTGCAGATCTATCTCGTGGAAGATGGTAAAAATTTCGTGATAGCCGTCAGGCCTTTTACCTAAAACCCAAAGCCCTAAGTTTACCTTTGCGTAAGACTTTACCTTCACCTTCTGTTTCTGAAAAACGCGGAGAGTATCTTAGAACACCCTTCCGTGGGGAGGTATACCCACCTGACCCTGTGGTTCAGTCTCGGATCTTGAGTGATGTTGTAAAGGCTGACCACACCTCCGCTTTTAGGATCGAGAGCACCGAAGACTACCTCGGAAACCCTCCAAAGGACAAGAGCGTAAGCACACATAGGACAAGGCTCTAAGGTAACGTATAGAGTGGTCCCGTCTAAAAATTTTCTTCCCAGCCTTTTAGAGGCTTCCCTTAGAGCCAAGATCTCCGCGTGGGCGGAGGGGTCCTTCGTAGCTTCTACTTTGTTGTGAGCTTTGCTGATGACTTGAGATCCGCTTACCAACACCGCGCCTACGGGGACTTCCCCCTCATTGAAGGCTTTCTCAGCTTCTTTGAGGGCCAAAGTTATAAATTCTTCCCTCTTCATGTGACCTTCTTTTGGAAAAGAACCTTGAACCTGTCTCCCATGCTGATCAGCATGGTTTTCAACCTCGAAAGACGCTCGATAGATTCCGGATCCTCTCTGAAAGAGAGTTCCTCTAAAGTGCTCAAAAAGGAAGGGATACTTGCAAGGAAGTTTCTCTGGCTGTCAAATACTACCGGTTCAAGTCCGAAATCTCTTCCGAATTCCATAAGAAGGGAGAAGTTTACCTGAGCACTCACGTCCAATCTCTCCTTTCCCAAGACATCGTCCACAACTTTATGCTTTTTGTAGCCGATTACCGTTCCTTCTGGAAATTTATGGATCTCTTCAGAGGTGTAGCCGTAATCTATAACCAAGTGGTAGCCTTTAATGATCTTCTTTGATATCTCCTCCAGCATATCTACGCAGTCAACACAGATCTCTACTATCTGATCCAGATTCGAATATCCGAGCCTTTCTATTATCCCTCTTACTCTTTCATCCCTAAGGTCGATCCAAACCTCCCTTGAATCCTCGTCAACAAACAGCTCCTTCCCCCCCTTTACGACGTGAACCGGAAGGCAATCGAAAAATTCGTTAGACAAGACAACCCCTTCAACGAAGGGTATCTCCTCAACCCACTCTACCTGAGGAAATTCCTTCAAAATTCTCTTCTGGGTTTCTTTTAAAGGACCGCTGAGTTCGTATATGTAATACTTTATCTTTTCAAATAGCCCGGGGTTTTTCTCCCGATAGAAGTTCAATATGTCCCTTGCCATCAGACCTCTACCCGCACCGAGTTCTACTAAGGAGGGGTTTTCGAGGTCCGCTAAATAGGGCATAAGGAAGTCCGCTATGGCTTCACCGAAGGCTCTGTCGAGTTCCGGCGCGGTAAAAAAGTCACCTCCTCCCCCGAACTTTTCCTTCTCGTAGGAGTAATACTCTCTTACCTTTCTTTCCATAAAGTCTCTGAAAGAAACGAGCTTACCCATGGTGCTTCAGCGGAGAGAGTAACCCCTCTGTTTGGTTTGTCCGCTGTGGCAAGCGTTGCAACTGAGTCCCCAAGATCTGGCTATTCTTTGATGCCTTGAATGGATCTCCTCGTTGGGCACAAACTTTCTAAGTCTCTTTATGCCTATTCCCTGGTGACATTGATAGCAGGTAAACATAGCCTCTTTCCAAAGCCTAACCGCTTCCTCCTTACTCCCTTCTTTCAAAACTTTTGCAAGTTCCACATACATTATCTTGTTTCTCTTCTTTACAACCTCCTTAACTTTCTGCGGAAACTTCTCCATCATAGGCGAGGCAAGGGACATGTTTTTACCGCAAGCGGAAAGCCCCTCCGCACTCCGGATCAGATCGAGAGCGGAATTGAACTCTCCTTTCTCTATCATGCCCCTCAGCTTCACAAAGCTAAAGAAGGTCTTGTAAGCACCCGCTTTAAAACCTACTATGTAGTCCGCTAAGAAATTGGAAGCCTCCA
>WFYK01000134.1 GCA_015490105.1 Aquificaceae bacterium
AGGTAAAGGCCCGAAGATAAAGGTTTCTCCCGCATTTATAGACTTTGGATACGTATTGGTTGGCTCTTCAAAGTCTGTGAGCATAGAGATTCAAAATACCGGCAACGATCCACTAACAATTAACCAAATAGATACCTCAGGCCTTAATCCTGCCTTCAGCGTTCAGTTTGTAGGAACTACACCTCTAACGCTTCAACCCGGAACCTCGATGACCGTCGTTGTAAGCTTCAATCCCTCGACGGATGGACTCTATAGCGGTTCTTTCACCGTAAACTCTAATGCGATAAATGGCAACATAACGGTTAACCTACAGGGCTTTGGAATACCGGTTGATGTGAGCATCCCATCTTCGGTAGACTTCGGCTCGGTTCAGGTAGACCAAATCGTCTCTCAGAAGATAACCATTAAGAACAACTCCGTTAACACTATCAGAATAGTCCAGATAGATCCTCCCACGGAGCCGTTTACTATACAGAATCCTCCTAATACTCCCATATCTCTTGCCCCCGGAGACAGCACATCCCTGATAGTTAGCTTCCAGCCTACACAAGCGGGCACTTACTCCTCTTACGTTGGAATCCTCTTTGACTTTACAGACACTCCCTCCCTTATAAACCTCACGGGAACTGCGACCGGTGGCGGTGGTGTAACGTTGGGAACCATTCAGTTTCAAAAAGGTGGAAATCAGATAACAAATCTATACTTCGGCAAGGTTCTCCTCGGAACACAGGGGATAGAAACGATAACGCTCGTGAATACGGGAAGTTCCGACATTCAGATAGTAAGCGCAAGCGCGACTCAGCCCTACCGCCTTGTGGAAAGTTCCTTCACCGTGCCTGCGGGAGGGACCAAGGATCTCGATATATTCTTCGAACCAACAGCGAATGGTCTAATTTCGGGAACACTTCGCCTTGAAGACTCCGCAGGCAATACTTATACTCTTTCCATCTCCGGTGAGGGAACGGACGTAACAGTTTCTTCCTCTCCCGGTCTGAACGTGTCCTTCTCCAGATACACCTTCTCTTCCGCACCGAGCGGTGTGATCCCCAGAACGGGTGTCAGTTTTGTAATTTCAGGTTCTTTCTCCGGCTCTGTCCCTGTAAACATAACCATGAGCGATCCGCCTCAGGACCTGAAGGTATACAAGTATGTCAACGGAACGTGGAAGGAGATCTATCCCAACAACGAATGCAACGGTATATCCAACGTGAGCTTTTCCGGAAATACTCTCAGCTTTAACATACAGGACAATTCTGAGTGTGATCTTAGCGGTGATTCCGGAAAGATCACAGATCCCCTGCTTATCGGATCCGCAGCTCCGGTATCAACGGGACCCGAGCAACCTTCTGAAGTGTTGCCTCCTCCTGAAACAGATAAGGGATCCGCAGGGTGTAGCATAGCCTCTACCGGTTTTGATGGGGGATTCTTAGCTTATACGATGGTGATAGTGTCGTTAATATTCAGGTATCTTAGAAGGAAATTAGCTCAGCAAACCTGACAACCGCCCAAGGTCAATTTTCTCACCCTTACGGTAGGTTGGGCGTCCGTTACGGGGACGCCTTGACCGTCCTTTCCACAAGTTCCTATGGCCCAGCCCAGATCGTTTCCTACCGCATCTATGTCTTGAAGGGCTTTGGGCCCGTTTCCGATGAGGGTTGCCCCCCTTATGGGATAGGTTATCTCCCCGTTTTCTATCATGTAGCCCTCCATAATTTCAAAAACGAAGTCGCCGGTCACTGTGTTTACCTCACCTCCTCCCATCTTCACCACATAAACACCCTTTTTGGTGTCCCTGAGTATATCTTCGGGGTTGTCTTTACCTCTGTCTATGAAGGTGTTTGTCATTCTGACTATGGGAACGTGAGCGTAGCTTTGGCGCCTGCCGTTTCCTGTGGATTCCTTTCCTTCCTTCATAGCTCTGAGGCGGTCATACATGTATCCGACCAGGTAACCGTTTTCTATGAGAACCTTCCTTTGAGCGGGAACACCTTCGTCGTCTACGGTAAACGATCCGTTGTGGGTCGGG
This sequence comes from Aquificaceae bacterium, assembly GCA_015490105.1. GTDB lineage: Bacteria > Aquificota > Aquificia > Aquificales > Aquificaceae > Hydrogenivirga. The sequence goes on from WFYK01000134.1 coordinate 2,027, forward strand.
AGCGTGGCATCATCCACAACCGTTACGAGCTCACTCGCTACCTTCTGCCCTATCTTACCCGCGTATACGGAAAGGCCCTTTTGAACGAGATCCGCTTCAAGGCCGTGTCCCACCGCTTCGTGGATCATGGTCCCTCCGGCTTCCGAAGATAGAACTACCGTGAAGGTTCCCGCGGGTGCGGGCTTTGCCGTCAGCATCAAAAGAGCTCTCTCCGCAGCTTTGGAGGCTATCCTTTCTGGAGGAACCTCCTCGAAGATCTCAAAGCCCTTTCTCGCGCCGAGGGATTCATAGCCTCTCTGCAGTATTTCTCCGTCACTTGCGACTACTTCTACGAAGAAAACTACACGCTTTTGAACATCTTCCGCACTCTCACCCAAGTTGTTGATCACCAAAATCTCACGGGTTTTGTCCATCAAAACGGATAAAACCTGCTTTATTCTGTCGCCGTAGCTTCTTGCTTTTTCCTCCGCCCTTTTTAATATCTCTACCCTGAAGCTCATGTCAGTAGCGTCAGGGTCTATTATGGTAGGTGTCCAACCTTCCAAGTGTTTTAGACCTACCGCTACCGGACCGTGTCCTTGTCCCCTTGCGAGGGTTTTAGCTATCTCTAATAGGTTTTCAAAGGTGGGGTTGGAGGTGTATCCGTAAAAGGTCTTCCCGTCCTTTATGAGCCTTATACCTACACCTTCGTCGTAACCGTGGGAAACTTTTGATATCTTTTTGTCTTCAAGTTCTACCCTCGTTGTTCTCGAACGTTCGTAGAAGATCTCACCGTATTGCCCTCCTTGGGAAAGGAGGTTAGAAAGGATTATCCCCGCTTTATCCTTTATCATCTCCTTTACATAGTTCATGTTTGAACCTCCGCAAGTTTAAGACGCTCCTCGATCTCTTTAGCTTTGAGAGCATCTATAATTTCGTCGAGTTTCCCTTCCAAAACCTCCTGAAGCTTATACAGGGTCAAATTTATCCTGTGATCGGTGACCCTGTTTTGAGGAAAATTGTAGGTTCTTATCTTTTCACTTCGCTCCCCGGTGCCCACCTGTTCCTTACGTTCTTTTGCTATTTCTTCCCTCTTTTTTCGGTCATAGTAGTCCTTTAGCTTGGCGTAAAGGATTTTCAAAGCTTTCTGCTTGTTTTGAAACTGAGACCTTTCATCCTGACAAGATACAACTATACCTGTAGGCAGGTGGGTTATTCTGACCGCGGTCTCGGTTGTGTTCACATACTGCCCTCCCGCCCCTGAAGCTCTGAAGGTTTCTATCTTTAGATCTTGAGGGTTTATCTCCACATCCGTCTCATCCGCTTCTGGAAGAACCGCTACGGTGGCGGTAGATGTGTGGATCCTTCCCCCCGATTCGGTTACCGGGATCCTCTGGACCCTGTGGACACCGCTCTCAAACTTGAGTCTCGAGTAGGCACCTTCACCTTCTATAAGTGCTATAACCTCCTTGTAGCCTCCGAGCCCGGTTCTGTTAGCACTGAGGATGCTTATCTTCCAACCCTTATCCTCCGCATACTTTTGATACATACGGAAGAGATCCGCAGCAAACAGTGCTGCCTCTTCACCTCCTGCTCCCGCCCTTATCTCGAGGATGACGTTTTTCGAGTCGTTGGGGTCTTTGGGAACGAGAAATACTTTGAGTTTTTCTTCGAGACTCTTTATAAGGCTTTGAAGTCTTTCTACTTCCTCTTCCGCCAAGCTCCTGAGCTCTGGATCCGAGCTTCTCAGAAGGCTCTTGGCCTCTTCGAGATCCTTCTTGGCCTTTTTGTATGAAGTGTATATCTCATTGAACTCAAAAAGTTCCTTGTGTTCCCTACTGAGATCCCTGTATCTTTTTATGTCGCTTATTACTTCAGGTTTTGAAAGCTCCTTCTCCAAAAACTCGAATCTTTTAGCCAGCTTCTCGAGTTTATCCTCGAATACCTTCGGAAGCATCAATCTCCCTTCTTAGCACCGGAAGCTGTCATCTCCAAGAAGGCAGGTTTTATTCTCAGCTTGCCGGTGTAGAAGGGATGACACTGGTTGCAAACTTCAACGTGAACCGTTCCACCCTTAGTAGAGAGCAGGGTAAAGGTATTTCCGCAACCGCAAACGAAGGTCGTAGGTTTTAGCTCCGGGTGTATTCCTTTCTTCATGATCTCTACCTCCGTAAGGCAAGAAAGATATTATAGCCTACATACTCAAGAGCGGAAATGTATGAAAGGATTACACCTATCCAAAGCAGGATCTCCACTTCCTCAAAGCCTAAGGTCATTAAAAAAGCGCACAGAAAAAGCAAGGAAGTCTTTACCTTTGCCAGAGCGGACGCACCGAAGGTGGAACTTATGGGAACGGAGTGTCTCATGATCGTAACTCCCAAGTCCCTTATAACCAAAAGTATCACGGGCAAGGGATCAAGGTCTGAAACCTTGATAAGTGCGATAAAAGTGGTAAGGAGAAAGATCTTGTCCGCAAGGGGATCTATGACCTTTCCCAAGTCGGTTTTCTTTCCCGTAGATCTTGCCAGGTAACCGTCTAAAAAGTCCGAAAGTCCCGCTAAGGCTATCAGCAAAGAGGCACTCAATAGATTCCCTTCGAGGATCAAAATTGCGGTCGGAACCGCCAAAACTATCCTCAGTAAGCTAACAAAGTCCGCTGAGCTCATCGGACAAGTGGTATACTACACTATCCTGATTTCTAAAACACTACCTTTTCGGAGGTCGGGCGTTGAAAATTCTCCAAAAAGTTGCAAAGGAAGTGCAGGAAGCTACGAAGGTCAGGCTCCACGGGAGAAACGTGGAAAGGCTTTTGTCCGCCGTCTTGGTTACCGGCGATTTTTGGAAAATTGTAGACCTTTCCGATCTTCCGGTTCCCGCGGCCTCAGAAATAGTCAAAAGGCTCGTATCAGAAGGTATCCTGTTCATAGACGACCAAGAGAATATAAGACTTACTCAGAAAGGTGTTGATCTTGTAAACGAACTGGGAATAAGCCCGGCTCAGGATTATACCTGCGGTGCCTGTGAAGGAAGAGGTTATCCTTTCTACGCGGACAAAGAACTCTACAGAACCTTTGTAGAACTCGCTAAAGACAGACCGAAAGCCATAAGGGACTACGATCAAGGATCCGTTACCCCTGAAACTACCGTATCGAGGGTCCTGTTTTTAGATTCGAGGGGCGATCTGAGAGGAAAGGACATTATTGTCATGGGTGCGGAGGATGACCTGACGGGACTTGCGGTTGCTCTGACGAGGAAGGCAAGGAGGGTGCTCGTAATAGACATAGACAAAAGACTGATAGACTTCGACAACAGGATCTTCAAAGAACTCGGCATTGACAACGCGGAGGCTATGGTTTGGGATCTGAGGAATCCCTTCCCCGATGACATCTTGGGGCAGTTTGAGGTTTTCATAACCGATCCCCCCGAAACCTTTGCAGCTTTTAGAGCTTTCATCGGGAGGGGTATAGCCACACTGAAAGAGGAGGGATGCGCAGGTTACTTCGGTCTTACCCTAAGAGACTCTTCTATCTTCCGTTGGAAGGAGTTTCAGGAGATCCTCATAAACGAATACTGCGTGGTGATAACCGACATAGTTCAAGACTTTAACCACTACATGAACTGGGATTACCATCCGGAAACGAGAGCGGCACAGATAGCTCCCGTAAAGAAAAATCCTACGGACATATGGTATAGGTCCGCTTGGTATAGGATAGAAACCTTGCCCGGCTTCAAACGTTGGAACGATCCAATATCCGACGAAGTCTTTTATTTGGATGAGGAAGGCTCTACTACTTAGTTTGATACTGTTTGCAGGTGCGGTCTTTTCAAAAAGGGAGCCTTCCCTTTCCCTCCCTCCTCCTCCCTCCGCGGTAGAAATACCGAAAGGTTGGGAGGATCTCTTTCAAGTTAGAACTCCCGAAACCGCAAGGCCGGACATATGGCCGGTGATCGGGATTATTACCTCCGATTACGGGTGGAGAAAGAGAAGGTGGCGTAAAGAGTTTCATGCGGGTGTGGACATAGGAGCACCCTACGGA
>WFYK01000135.1 GCA_015490105.1 Aquificaceae bacterium
ATACATGCGCTCGTCCGCTACCTGAAGGAGTCTTTCTAAATCCCTTCCGTCCTGAGGATAGCAGGCGTAACCCACGCTCAGGGTAATTATAATGTCCCTGTAGGGTAGCATAAAACCTTCAGAGAGTCTACTTACTACCTCAAGGACCTCCGGCCCACAGATGTTAGGCAAAACTACCAAGAACTCATCCCCTCCCCACCTTGCTATCATGTCGTATTCTCTGAGCTTTTTCCTCAGCTCGGAGACCACTTGCTTCAGAACGTGATCCCCAGCGTCGTGTCCGTAGTTGTCGTTTACCAGCTTAAAGTCATTGAGATCGATCAGGAGTATAGAAAACTCAACGTCAAGGCGCGTTCCCCTCTTGAGCTCCTCTTTAAGAAACTCCTCAACGAAGTTCCTGTTGTAGGCTCCCGTTAGAGGATCGTAGAAAGCGACCCTTTCAAGTTTCGAAAGGGAACCCGTAGCTATCCTTTTCACCCCCAAAGCTATGAGAACCGTTCCGAGAGTTGAGGTAATAAAAGGGAAAACCGTGGGATTTTCCCTATACCAGAGTAGGGCCAAGCACGAAGAAGCGAAGCCCAAGAGCCCCGCTGAGATCAGAACGAAATCTTTGAACAATCTCTTTTTAAATCCGTATGCAAGGGAGACGAGGGAAGCGACGGTAAGTAGGAGGGTTTTAAATACGACGAGGTTTTCAAATGTCGTCAATGTCCTCACCCCTCAGGAGACGCTGGGCGTAGTTTACGCACGCCAAAACCATAAACCAGAGGGCGTGCTTGTGGGTGTCTTCAAACTCTTCTTTCACCCACAGCGTCCCATCCTCCCGCTCGACTACCTTTATGTATTTGAAAGCTTCTTGAGCCAACGCCTTGTTGTGAACCTTCTCGAGGATTTTCTCTTTTACCCAGTCCGGAAGAGGACCCTCCCTGATCTCCATATCAGACCTCCAGAGGCGAAGCTACGAAAAGGGGCCTCAGCCCGAGAACAAAACCCATAACCTTAAGTTTATAAGTATATCCTAAAACTAAATAAGTCCCCGGTGCTAAATGATCCATGGCGAGGTTTGAACCGTGAAAGGTTTGAACCTCAACACCTCCCGTGGGTATCCTCCTCAAAACCTTAAATAGCGTCTTCCTGAAGGGAGAGTAAGCCTTTATACTTGAACCCTCTTTCCACACGAGGGCAGGTTTGGAAGAAAAGCTCACCAGAGTGTATCCTCTCTTCAAGGCTTTTAAGAAATCTTCCGCTTTTTTAACTTCCCTGTCGGTTACGAGAAAGTTTCGCAGAAGCGAAAAGGAAAGGCTGTAGTCCGGGATCAAGATCCTCTTCCTTACCTCGTTTACGTAAAATTTAACGTGGTGGTCAAGACCGCCGAGGACCTTGTTCCTCCAGCCTTCTTCTAAGAATGTCTTTGAATACCTGTGGATGTCTACAAGGGCTTTGAAGGGAGAAATTACCTTAGAACCGAGCAGAGGATAAGACAAGAGGGCCCAAAGCAAAAACAGGATTAACTTCCCTTTTTGATCCAATAAGGCGTCCCTCAGATCTACGACTTCGACAAAGTAATCTTCCCTCTTGGGTAGACGCCAGCGGTATTTTTCCCTGAAGGGATGGGCTACCACTTTTATATCCCCTATCTCCAGAAGATCCCCGAGGATCTTACCTTTAGGGTCCGTTATCTTTACCTCTTTGCCAGCCAGCATACGTGGGTCGGTAAAGAAGCGAATGTAATCGTTGTTGTGGTCCGTGACTACAGCAAAGTCTATTTCTTCCTTGTCCCTTGCCTTTATAACGTCTTGGGGCTTTCCCAAGGAGTCGTAGGAAAACTGGGTATGAATGTGGATTACAAATGAGTAAAGGTATACGTTGGGAGGATCCAATACATCAACCTTCGAGGGCTTTCCCGCTTTAGCGATCGGAAAAAGGGCTACCCAAAGCGAAAGGAGTATGTAAAGTGCAAGCAACGTTAAGAAAATGAAAAGGACTTCTATCATCCAAGGTTCATAAGTTCTCTTACCTTCTCCATCGTCTCCTTTGCTATCTCCCTTGCCCTTCGGGAGCCTTCTAAGAAGATCTCCTTTACCTCACCTATCTTTTCCTTTACTTGAATCCTCCTTTCCCTTATGGGATCCAAAAAACCCTCAAGGTCTTCCAAAAGCATGCTTTTACATTGGACACAGCCGAGGGTTCCGCTTTTGCAGTCCTTTTCTATCTGTAAAACCTTAGCTTCCTCGGAGGAGAATATCCTGTGGTAGCTAAAGACCGGGCACACCTCGGGTCTTCCGGGATCGCTTTTCCTGAGTTTCTGCGGGTCGGTGAACATTTTCATAACCTTCCTTTGAACCTCTTCCTTTGTGTCGCTGAAGAATATAGC
>WFYK01000136.1 GCA_015490105.1 Aquificaceae bacterium
CACCAAAAGCCCCGCTATCAGGCCACCTACAAGGTTTAGCCCCACCGTGAGAGCGGTAAAACTTTTGTTCAACTTCTAACCTCCACAAGCCAAGAGACCAGCACATAAATGAAATAGATGGCCAGAAATACCCCCGCTTCAAAGCGTGAGACCGTGTAAGGTCTTCCAACCAAGGATGAGATCAAAAGAACAAGTGTTGCACAAAACAAAAGAGCTATATCGTAAAAGATCCTTTCCGGAACTGGGATCGGATTTATAAGCGAACTGACTCCTAAAACCAAAGACACGTTGAATATATTTGACCCTGCTACGTTCCCCAGAGCTATATCCGGATTGCCCTTCTTAGCTGCAACCGCGGAGGTCATAAGCTCAGGAAGGGATGTCCCCACCGCTATGAGAAAAAGGCCCACAACTACCTGACTTACACCTAACCCTGTTGCTAAACCGACAGCTCCCTCAACGGTCCAATCCCCACCGAGTGTAAGACCGAGGATACCGATCGTCGACGAAAGTAAAGCTTTCAATACACTCATCTCTTGAGAAAGGTCCTCCACCACTTCCCGTTCAAGGAAAGCACCCAAAAAGTAGAGATAGCCTGCAAAGGTAATGAGCAAAACCAGACCTTCCGATCGGGAAACCCAAGAAAAATCCGCCTTGTCCAAAATCTTGTCCGAGACCATCGCAAAGAGCATGAGTATGCTTAAAAAGTTCAAGGGAATCTCTTTTTTTACGAAGGAGGTATTTATTGACAAAGGCTTTATGAGACCAGCCACTCCGAGTATTAGGAGGATGTTAGCTATGTTTGAGCCCACCACGTTTCCCAACGTTATTTCGGAAGCGCCCCTCAGACTTGCCCCTATGTTTACGGTAAGTTCCGGAAGGGATGTTCCGAAAGCGACTAAGGTCAGACCTATTACGAATTCAGGAACTCCGAGCCTTTTGGCTAAAGAGGAAGCCCCATCTATGAGAAGATCCGCACCCTTAACGAGGAAAGCTATGCCCAAAGCCAGGAGTAAAGCATCCTTTATTATTTCCATAGTTCGGAGAGTATTTTAAATCTCTCTAAGGCCTTGGTCTTGAGAGCTGAAGGAGCCTCAGATTTGAGGAAACGCTCCAATTCTTTTTCGAGATCTCCTAAATGTTTTTTCCTCCTGTCTTTTTGAGCCTTTTCCGCTTGTATCTTGTGACCCCCCTCCATCAACCCTTCGGGAAAATACCAATCTTTAAACCAACTAAAGCCACGCTTTGCGATCTCAAATCCGAGCCTGCTCAGGGCAACGGGTATACCCAAAGAAAGCTCTCGAGCGGTTTCTTTATCTTCGAAATACTCTACGAAAAGCCTTCCCGTATGAGGGCAAACGCTATCGAGGATGATCTCCTCCAAAGGTGTCTTAAAGATCTCTTTTCTGAGACCGAAAACCTCAACCCATTCCCTGTAAGTGCCTCTACCTTCAAATACCTTCAGATGGCAAAGAACCTTCTTCTTTGAACCTTCCAACAGAAATACATCTACGTTAAACTCCTGGGCGAACCTACCCCTCTTGGGTTGGGACACCAAAAGAACCGCACCTTGTGGCGGTGACGATCTTTTAAGGTAGCTTACTATTTTCTCCAAGAGAGCCATGGCTTTACTATCTTAAAGGTAAAGTGAGGTGTAGGGTAGATCCTCCTTTAGGACCTTTTACCAACATGCAAACGGATAGAGAAAACTTCCTCCGTTTAGAAGGAAAATCTTTCAGACCCTTATTCAGGATATTCTTTTGGGACAGGTTGTGTGTGAGCTACGGCTTTCTTCAAAAAACCCCTCGTGTTAATCTTCCCTATGTGAAGAGGCCTACGGGAGGTGGGCTTCTTCTCCACGGTTGGGATATGAGCTTTTCGATCGTAGATATCAAAGAAAGGTGGGGAAAAAGTGCTGAGGATGTATATAGCAAACTTACTGACCTTTTGATGACCGCATTGAAAAACCTCGGAGTAAAAGCTGAACTCGGAACACCTAAAAAAATAGATAAAAATCTCTGTTACTTTTACCCTACACCTTGGGAAATAGAAGTAGAAGGGAAAAAACTTATTTCTTTCTCCATGAGAAGCGGAAGAAAAGCCTTCTTAATTCAAGGAACCGTTTACCTCCGCTTTGATCACATTATAGCTTCGCATCTGCTTAAGCTCCAACAAAGTTACTTAAAAGATAGGGTGCTTTCCCTCAAGGACCTTGGGGTTGAACCTGAGGCTATGATAAAAGAGCTGATGGATACTTTCTCAAGCTTGTGATATCATCAACAAAGAAAAGCACATGCTGGATATAGAGCTAATCAGGAAAAACCCTGAGAAGGTAAAAAACGCACTCTCCAGACGTGATCCCTCCTTAGTAGACACTATAGATGAAGTTCTGGATCTGGACAAGCACAGACGGGAACTGATAGCGAAGGTAGAAAACTTAAGAGCCTTAAGGAATAAAAAGAGCAAGGAGATAGGCCACCTGAGGAGAGAGGGTAAAGACACGAAAGCCTCGGAAGAAGAAGTTAGAAAACTCAAAGAAGATATAGAAAATCTTGAGGAGGAACTGAGCCAGGTAAAAGAAAGCCTCCACAACCTGCTTTTGAGGATACCCAATCTTCCCCATCCGAGTGTTCCCGACGGAGAAGACGAGGAGGATAACGTAGAGGTAAGAAGATGGGGCCAGATAAAGGAGTTTGGCTTTGAGCCTAAACCCCATTGGGAGATAGGTGAAAAGCTTGGAATACTCGACTTTAAAGCGGGGGCAACCCTTGCAGGTAGCAGATTCACCGTGGTAAAAGGCCTCGGTGCAAGGCTGGAGAGGGCTCTTATTAACTTTATGCTTGACCTTCATACCTCAAAGGGATACCAAGAGGTAATACCACCCCATCTGGTAAGACCCGAAATACTTATAGGAACGGGCCAGCTTCCTAAATTTCAAGAGGATCTTTACCTGTGTGAGAGGGACGATCTTTACCTGATACCCACCGCGGAGGTTCCGCTTACAAACCTTTTCAGGGATACTATCCTTAGCGAAGAGGACCTTCCCCTTTACTTTACCGCCTATACCCCCTGCTACAGGAGAGAGGCGGGATCACACGGAAAGGATGTAAGGGGCATAATAAGACAGCACCAGTTCAACAAGGTAGAGCTCGTAAAGATAGTGCATCCGGACACAAGCTACGAGGAACTTGAAAAGCTGACTACGGACGCGGAAGAGGTTCTAAAACTTCTCGGCCTTCCCTACAGGGTTGTCGAGCTTTGCACGGGTGATCTGGGCTTTTCTGCTTCTAAAACATACGATATAGAGGTTTGGTTTCCTTCCCAAGGAAGGTTCAGAGAGGTATCCTCGTGCTCTAACTGTGAGGACTTTCAAGCGAGACGGATGAACACCCGTTTCAAAGACGCCTCTGGTAAGAAGCGTTTCGTTCATACCCTTAACGGCTCAGGTCTTGCGGTCGGTAGGGTCCTCGCGGCCATACTTGAGAACTACCAGAGGGAAGACGGCAGAGTCGAGATCCCGGAAGCGCTCAGAGACTATGTAAAAGCGGATATAATTGGTTAATCTTCCTTAGTTAAAATATTCCCGATGGATGTTCGCCTCATTGTGTCCGCAAGTAAGGACCTTATTTTAACTTTTCTGATAAGCGAAAGTCAGCTGAGGGAAATAAAGGTAGAAGATAGAAAAGCTCCCCGTTTGGCGGGAAGTATCTTTAAGGCAAAAGTAAAGAGGATGGTAAAGAGTCTGAGCGGGGTATTTTTGGACCTTGGCATGGAAAAAGAGGCTTTTATGCCTGTAAAGGATTATCTGACTAACGGAGCGAGCGGTCCGCCCAAGGAGGGAGATTACCTGCTGGTTCAGATGAAGAGAGAGCCTATGGGAGAGAAAGGAGCCAAAGTCTCTTGTAGGGTAAGCCTGCCGGGAAAATACATCGTTTACCTTCCGAGCTCGGGGCAGGTTCATGTCTCTTCCAAAATAGGGAGTCTGGAAAGGAGGGAAGCCCTAAAAAAATTTCTTGAAGGCATTTTAGAAAATAACGAAGGAGCTATCGTGAGGACCTCCGCCAAAGAGGCGGACGAGGAAGTTATAAAGTTTGAACTCCTCCATTTAAGGGAAATTTGGAAGGAAATAGTAAAGAGAGCGGAAAACAAGAACGGGCCGGGGATGGTTTACCAGGAGGTTCCACACTACCTCCAACTCGTAAGAGATATGTGGAAAAACATTTCAGAGATAGCTTTGGATGATAGGGAGCTTTTCTTAGAAACCCTTGCCTTCTTGGAGGATTACTATCCTGAACTAATCGGCAGGGTAAGGTACGTGAAGAACATCAGCGTATTGCTCAAACGCTTCAACGTAGATCAAGCTCTCTCAAGGATATTTTCTAAATACGTCTGGCTCAAAGGAGGAGGCTACATAGTTATAGAAGAGACGGAAGCCATGACCGTTATAGACGTCAACAGCGGTCAGGGTAGCGGGGAAAATCTTGAGGAAAACGCTTTGAAAACTAACCTCGAAGCTGCGGAGGAGATCGTCCGCCAGATAAAGCTAAGGGGCATAGGCGGAATAATAGTGGTGGATTTTATAGATATGAAAGACAAAAAAAATAGAGAGAAAGTGGTAAACAAGGTCAAAGAGCTTTTTGCGGATGAAGGTAGTAAAGTCCACGTTTACGGGATGACCAACCTCGGCCTTCTTGAAATATCCAGAAGAAAGGAAACACCCAGTGTGGTCAAAAGCCTTTCAACTACCTGTCCTCACTGTAAGGGGAGAGGTATGGTAAAAAGGCCTGAACTGGTTCTTTACGAAATAGAAAAGGAACTTGACTACTTTAAGGGAAGATACATAGAAATAAGGGTAAGTCCTGCATTGAAAAATAAAGTTAATGAGATCCTTGATAAGAAAAACTTAAAGGACTGGGTGACAGTTAAAGAGGTTTGTGACGTTCCTGTGGATTACTACGAGGTGTTTCTGACGGGATGAGAGCTATCTACGCGGTATTCTTCGTCATTTTGCTTTTATTTTCTTGTGCTAAAGTTACCGAGGAGGAGAGAGCCAAAAGGGCCCAAGAACATTACAAGGAAGGTATGGCAAAATTCAAAGAGGAGGACTACGGGGACGCAGCTTGGGAGTTTAACGAAGCTTTGAAATACATGGACTACCTTACGCCGAAACAGGTAGAGAGAGCCCGCTTTTACTTGGCAAAGAGCTACTATCTTGACGAGGAATATGTAGACGCGATCATAGCTCTTGAAGATTACATCTTCTACTATCCGAACCTCAGATCCACGGAAGAGGCCTTTTATATGCTCGTAGACAGTTACATAAAGGTTTCTCCCGACCCTTACAGGGACCAAGAATACACCTGGAAGGCTATTCAAAAAGCTAAGGAGTTTTTGGCAAGATTCCCCCACAGCCCTTACGCTAAGAAAGTCAAGGATCTAATAGAAAAGGCTTACCGAAAAATAGCGAAGCACCACCTTTTAATCGCGAAGTTCTACGAGGATTACGGCTATCCCTATTCCGCTTCCTTGAGATACAAAGATGTCCTTATCAACTTTGCGGATTACATAGACGAAAGGGAGGTGGTCTACAGATACATAAAGAATCTGCTCAACACGGATAAACAAGCTAAAAGGCAGAAAGAAACGCTTTCCGACATGATAGAAAATCTCCAAAAGAAACTATCCGAGGCCAAAACCGAGGAGGAAAGAAAAGCAATAAAAAGGAGAATAAACTTTTTAAGAGGAGAGATAAGAAGGTGGGAAGAGATAGTCCAGAGATCTATCAAGGAAGGGCGGGAGGCTATAAATAAGTATGCTGAGGTTTACGGTAAAGACAAGAGATACGAGAAACTCTTGAAAATTCTGAGGGAAAAGTATGGAAAAGCTGAAGCTCGTTAAGGAGGCTCTCGAGGAAAAGAAAGCGGAAAATCTTGTGATCTTGGATGTTAGCTCACTTACCAATATAGCGGACTTTTTCGTTATAGCCTCCGCAACCTCACCCGTTCATGCAAGGGCCCTTGCGGAAAACCTTATGGAGAAGGTAGAAGAAGCGGGCATGATTGTAGATCACGTGGAGGGGTTAGAGTTCGGTAACTGGGTACTTGTAGATCTCTCAGACATAGTAGTCCACATATTCACTCCCGAATGGAGGGAGCGCTACGGTTTGGAGTGGATATGGGCGGAAGCAAAGAGGGTTCAAATATGATAGCTGTAAAATTAATTCTGCTCGTAATTTCCGTAGTATTCCTTGCTCTCTTAGCCTATTACAACCTTGAGAGGGTTTCTCTGAACTTTCTTTTCTTTTCCTTAGAAGCACCCCTGTTTTCTCTGGTAGGAGGATCCTTTGCTGTAGGTTTTTTAGGAGCCTACCTTCTGACAGCTGTATCCAAAGGCTCCCTTGCGAGGAAGTATAAAGCTCTTGAGAGAGGGCTTTACAACCTGTGGCGCGGTTACCCTCAGAAAGCCCTGAGCGAACTTGAAAAGGTATCTAAGGTGGAGGAGTTTCTACCCCTGTATATTAAGGCTTCTAAAGAAGCCAATGACTTTAGACCCGTTTACCTCGAAGAGTTCAAAAAGGGTATAGCGGAAACACTCTTGGCTCAAGAAAGGGTGAGGGTTTCCTTGGAAGATGCAGTTGATCTCTTAGAGAAGGGGTTGGGAAAAGATCTCAAGAACTTGAAGGCAAAGCGCTTGCTGAGAGACCTTTACTTTATAAAGGGTGAACACAAGAAAGCCTTCGACCTTCAGAGGGATATAATATCTGAGTCGGAAAAAAAGCTAAAAGACAAGGAGAAGAGGGTGCTTACTTCGTTAGCTTTCTGGGCCGGTTTGGAGGCGGAATTATCTCCTAAGGATATTAAGCCTACCGCGGTTTATTGGGCTTTTAAAGTTCCTGAGCTTAAACCCAAAGATTTGAAAAAAATCCTTGAGGATGAAGAAGCTCCACAAATAGTTGCCATAAGTGCGGAAAGGAACAAGGTTTCCCCAGCTTTGGTAGAGGAAATCCAAAAGAAAGAGGAAAGCATGCCTTC
>WFYK01000137.1 GCA_015490105.1 Aquificaceae bacterium
CCTCTTGACCGCGTGGGCGGACTCAGGTGCAGGGACTATACCTTCGGTTCTTGCGAAGGTAAGTGCAGCTTCAAAAACCTCCTTCTGACCGTAAGCGACCGCCTTTATGTAGCCGAGGTCGTATAGCTTGCAAACTATCGGAGCGTCTCCGTGGTATCTGAGGCCTCCCGCGTGTATGGGAGGAGGAACGAAGTCGTGTCCGAGGGTATACATCTTTATCAAAGGTGTTAAACCTACCGTGTCCCCGTAATCGTATCTGTATTCCCCTTGGGTCAAGGTAGGACAAGCTTTTGGCTCAACCGCGACAACTTCAAGATCGGGCTTTTTACCGGTGAGTTTATCCACGAGGAAGGGAATGGATAGTCCCGCGAAGTTGCTCCCGCCTCCCACAGCTCCTATCACTACGTCCGGATAAAATCCTGCCATCTCCAGCTGTTTTTTAGCTTCGAGCCCTATCACCGTTTGATGAAGAAGAACGTGGTTTAAAACACTTCCGAGGGAATACTTGGTGTCTTCCCTTGAAGCAGCTTCTTCTATGGCTTCGCTTATGGCTATACCCAAGCTTCCAGGATGGTTGGGATCTTGATCGTAGAATTTCCTTCCCGCTTGAGTGTTGGGACTCGGAGAAGGTATAACTTCGCCTCCCCAGGTTTCCATAAGTATCCTTCTGTAAGGCTTTTGATTGTAGCTTACCCTTACCATATAGACCCTACATTCGAGACCGAAAAACCGCGTGGCAAAGCTCAAAGCACTGCCCCACTGACCAGCTCCCGTTTCTGTTGTGAGGCGCTTTACCCCCGATATTTTGTTGTAGTAAGCTTGGGCTACCGCGGTGTTGGGCTTGTGAGAACCGGGAGGGGACACGCTCTCGTTTTTGAAAAATATCTTGGCGGGAGTCCCCAAAAACTCTTCCAGATTTTTTGCCCTGTGCAAAGGTGTAGGACGCCAGAGGGAGTAGACCTCTAAGACTTCTTCGGGTATATCGATCCATTCCTTATCGCTTACTTCTTGTTCTATAAGAGGTTCAGGGAAGATAACTGAGAGTTTGTCCGGTGTTATCGGTTCCTTAGTTTGTGGATCGAGGGGAGGATCCAAAGGTTCTGGCATGAAAGGCAATATGTTCAGCCACTTTTTGGGTATTTCCCCCTCTTGAAGTATGAACTTTCTCATATTTCACCCCCTTTAACTTAAGGATTATAGTGTTCTACCATATATGGGCGACATGGAAGCGTTCCTAACTTTGGGCTTTCCGCTGATGTCCGCTCTCCTTCTTTTGTCTCTAAGGCCTCAGAGTGAGAAAACGATCGCTCGCGTGAGTGTGTCTTTTTCACTCCTCACCGCCTTGTCTTCTTCACTTGTTCTGATAAGCTACCTACGAAAAGGCTATCATGAGCATCCCCTACCTTGGTTCGAATCTTTGACCCTCAGGGTGGACCCTCTAAGTTCCGTTATGGCGGTGGCGGTCAGCGTAATAAGTTTCCTCGTTCACGCTTACTCGGTTCGCTACATGCAAGACGACAGTGGCTACAGAAGGTTCTTTGTCCTCCTCGATCTTATAACCTTCAGCATACTCCTCACTGTTCTTTCTGGGAACCTAATACTTTTGGTCTTAGGTTGGCATCTGATAGGTGTTTTCCTGTTTTTCCTACTCTTTCACAATCTCTCAAGTGATCAAGCGGGAAGATACGCGGTCTGGACCTTCCTCGTTCACAGGATCGGAGACCTGTTCTTGATAGTTGCGGTCGGTCTCCTCGCATACACCTACAAAACCTTTCACCTTCAGACCATATTGGAGGAAGTCTCGAAAGGGAGCTCTCCCCTCGTTGAAACCGTAGGTATTCTTCTGGTTCTTAGTGCCTTTGCCAAATCCGCCCAAGTTCCCTTTCACATATGGCTACCTTACACAATGGCAGGGCCAACTCCCGTATCCGCCCTTATGCACGCGGGTATAGTCAACGCGGGAGGGTTTCTAATAAACAGGTTCGCCCCCCTTTACTCCCAGGCGGAATACGGGCTCCACTTAGCTTTTTGGGTAGGTCTTCTAACCGCTATATTGGGATCCGCTCTTATGCTCATGCAAACGGATATAAAGAAGGCTCTCGGATACTCGACGGTAGGACAAATGGGTTACATGATAATGGAGTGCGGTGTGGGAGCTTTCGCTCTTGCCATATACCACCTCATAGCCCACGGTATATTCAAGGCTACCCTCTTCATGGGTTCCGGGAACGTTATACATCATGCCCGAAAAGATCCCAACATACCCGAGGACGAGGTTTACAGCTTTCTTGTGAAAAAAGAGATGCCTCCATCCCGCGTTCCGTGGATAGTGTTTGCTCTGATAACCGTCAGCGTTCCTCTTGCGATAGTGGTGTTCGCTCATCTTATCGCGGGCGTGGAAGTTTTCAAGTATCAGGGTGCCCTCATACTGCTCTTCTTCGGGTGGGTGACCGGTGCTCAGACGATCTTCAGCATCTACAAGATGGCTTCAAGAAACGTCCTTAAGCTTCTTCTGTTTGTCCTCGTTTCCTTTTCCGTGGTCGTTATGGGATATGTGGTAATAGGTCACTCCTTTGAGGCTTTTCTATATCCGGACAAAGCCTTAGTGGAGAAGATCTATCAAAAGGCCGGAATAGATCCTCTTATCTTTGAAGCCATGGTGATCTTAATAACGCTCCTTGTAGTCGTTGGTTGGTTCTTCGTCTATTACGCGAGCTCAAACAGGGATTTTGTAGCCCGTAAGTTCAAAAGTCTTTACCTCTCCCTTTACACTCACCTCTCAAGGGAGCTGTATGTAACGGACTTTTACTCCTTTATAGCGAAGAAAACGGTAAGCCTTTCTAAGGAGATCAACAGACTCACGAGGTGGCTCTGATGGGAGTTTTGGAAATCGTCACTTTGCTTTTGGTCCCTCTTTTCCCTTTAACGGTAATTTACAGCCTTATCTTTAAGAAATCTTTCCTGCTTTTTCCCTTCGCGGTAGTCCTGAGCGGTTTTGTTTTCGGCTTAATTCCTGAGATGGGGGAAAACAGGTGGCTTTCTCCTTTGGCTCTAATTAGCGCTATTCTCTATGCCATAAAAGGGTTGTCCGCAAGGAGTCTGAAAGAGTGGTTCATTTTCCAATACTTTTCCTTTCTCGGCATCCTTTGGATTCTCTCCTTCTTGGGTGTTTCTGACCCTGCTTTGGGACTTATTTTTACCGCACCTTTTTTAAGTGCTTACTTTTTAGTTAAGGTTCTCGAGGGTCGTTACGCTACTACCAGCTTCAGGATCCTAAAGGGTTTAGGAAAGGACGCTTCTACTTCTCTTAGCTTGTCCACAGTCATCGTAGCCCTTTCGGGTGTCGCCCCTTTTCCCTTATTTCTCGCGGTTCTCCTTATAGGTTTAAAGCCCTTGGAGGGTGCTGTTGCTATCGGGTTGGTGTGGTTTTTGTGGGGTTGGAGCGGAACGCGTCTTCTCGTGAACGTAATTTCGGGTGAGCCTCTGCCTACGATTAAGGTATCGAGCTTAAAGATCAAAGAAATGATCGCTATATTCTTACCTTTGATCGTAGCCTCACTGTTGAGCCTTTACCTGAAGCTTGCGGTCGGTTCCTTTGACACGATCATGTAGGAGGGCCTGAAATGGTTACTACTCAAGGGAGAAAGCTCTTCATAAGATCCCTCATAGAGACATCCTCGGAGGTGATCCCCTACTTCTGGCCCATGCGCAACTTCATTCACCACAATCCTCTCTACGGTCTCGAACACATACCTTTCAAAGAAGCCTGCAAGAAGGCAAAGACCATATTTCACGCACGAACTTACCTTCCGAGAGAAACCTACATCAGATTTTTGAAAGAAGGAAAGATAAAAGAAGATATATTGAAGGAAAAGATCGGGGAGTTTCTCAAGGAAAGAAATGCGGAAGATCTCATCGATGTTGTCTTTACACTCGCGACCACACCAGATCTGTATCCTAAACATAACCTCATTCTCCAAGAGTGCTGTCCTGAAGGGGAGAAGATAGGAAACTCCTTAAAAGATCTCTTCAAGCGTTCCGCAAAAGAGATAGCTGATGAACTCTGGGAAAAGATAGGGAAGGAAAAGACCCTCTCGGAAGCGGTTGATTTGCTAAACGACACGGATCTGACCTCCAAGATAAACGATCTCGTTGCCCGCTTTTGCATGGAGTTTTTAGACGAGGGTCAGGCGGTTTGGGGTATGCCCGAAAGGGAGAAAGGCTTCTTCAAAGCGTGGAGGGAAGTAGCTATAAGGAGCAGGAGACTTCGTCTTGCGGGATGTGAAGGTCTATCCAAAGCTCTCAAGGAGGCTGAAGATCCTGAAAGCGTAATTGAGTTCGTTCTCACCAAGCTCGAAATTCCCGAAGATCTGTGGGAGGACTATATACTTTCTGAGCTTTCTAAAACCCACGGTTGGTCTGGGTTTGTAAGGTGGCGTTCCCACGCAAAGGAGTATTACTGGCACAAGAAACATCCCGCGGATCTGGTAGATCTGATCGCTATCCGTTTGCTTCTTGAATTGTTTATGTTAAAGAACGAAAATCCTCCGATGGGCTACACCTACACTCAGCTGAGAGAATTTTTCCTAAAGGATCCCTTTTTCGTAGTAGTAAAGCACGATCTCCGATACGGAACCGTTCCTCTGAATATGGTGGATAAGGTTGAGGAAGCCTTAGAATTCGGCGGGATCGATAAACTCAAGGAGGAATACCTCGATCAGAGGGCACTTCAAGAAGCCAAGGCTTGGGGTGTGTTTTTAGCAAGGTTGTGGGAAGAGAGTGGAAGGGACAAAGAAGATCTTCAAGAAGAGGATTTAAAGCGTGTCGTCAGCCTTATTTCGGAATTCTTAGAGGAAGAAGGCTACATATGGCTTTCCGCTCACGAAGAAACCGTGAGAGGATCCCTCGAAGGATCTATCCTTGAAGCTCTGAAGGAAGAGGACAAAAACAGAGAAAGGCCCTTCGCACAAGCCCTCTTTTGTATAGACGTAAGATCGGAGCGCTTCAGAAGGAACCTTGAAAGCTTGGGCGGATACGAAACCTTCGGTATAGCGGGATTCTTCGGTGTTCCCATAAGCTTTATAGAGCTCGGAAAAGGGCACGAAACCTACCTTTGCCCTGTCCTTATAAAACCCAAAAATGTTGTCGTTGAAATGAGTAAAGAACCTCTAAGCGGTGAAGAGGAGAGGCTGGTCCACGTTTTGGAAGAGGTTCTCCACGATCTTAAGAATAACGTTCTTACCCCTTACATAACCGTTGAAGCGGTAGGTCTGGTTTTCGGGTTTGATATGGTGGGGAAGACCCTCTTTCCCCTCCAATACGGGTCCGTGAGGGAAAAGGTTATCGAGCACAGCTATGGATCAAAGCTCCTGATAGACAAGCTATCTAAAGAGGAGGTTCTCTCCTTAGTTTCCCTTCTTCAGAGGGAAATAATAAGGGTGGCCCTTAGGGAAGAGCTCGGTGTAAAGAGGGTGGATGAGGAAGTTTTAGAAGATCTCAGACTGTGTGCCCTCGACGAGAAGGATCCAAATTCGGTAAAGATAGAAGGCCTCCCTCAAGAGAAGATCAAAGAGTTTATAAATACCCTCAAAAGCACCTACAAGATAGACAGGGGTTATACCCGTATACAGATAGAAAAACTCTCAAAGATCGGCTTTACCCTGGAAGAACAGGTATTTTTCGTAGAGAGGGCTCTGAGATCCATTGGGCTTACAAAGAACTTTGGAAAATTCGTTCTCGTTATAGGACACGGTAGCAAGTCCGACAACAACCCTTACGAATCCGCTCTTGACTGCGGTGCTTGCGGAGGTGATCACGGAGCGGTAAACGCGAGGGTCTTCGCCCTCATGGCAAATAAAGAAGAGGTCCGTGCCCGCTTGAGGGAGCTGGGTATAGACATTCCAAAAGACACGCACTTTCTTGCCTGCGAGCACAACACCACAAACGATAGGATAGAGTTCTTCGACGAGGATCTGATCCCCCCAACGCACCTTCCCTTACTTGAAAAGCTCAAAGCGGACCTTGAAGAGGCGGGCAAGAGGACAGCCCTCGAAAGGTGCAGGGAACTTCCCACTTCAAACTGCACGGATGAGGAGGAAGCCTTCAAGGAGGTTATGAAAAACTCCATGGACTGGACACAAGTAAGACCGGAGTGGGGTCTTTCAGGAAACTACGCCTTCATTGTTGGTAGACGCAAGCTTACGGAAAGATTGAACCTAAAAGGTAGGGTTTTCCTTCACTCTTACAACTGGAAGGAAGATCCAAAAGGCATACTTTTGGAGGTTATACTCTCAGGCCCCCTCGTCGTAGGGGAGTGGATAAACATGGAGCATTACTTCTCAACGGTGGACAACGAGTCCTTCGGTAGCGGTAGCAAGGTCTATCACAACGTGGTGGGAAGGTTCGGCGTCATAACCGGAAACGTAAGCGATCTGAGAACCGGTCTCCCCGCTCAAACGGTGCTCGAAAG
>WFYK01000138.1 GCA_015490105.1 Aquificaceae bacterium
ATCCGCCTACCAAAAGGTCTATACCCCATTCTTGAGGATTTATGTTGTAAACGCCCAAAGCGGTTATTGCGTCCGCTACGAGGAGAACTTCGGTGTCTTTGAGAAAGCTACCTATAGTTTTTACATCGTGAAATGCTCCGGTAGAAGACTCGGAAATTTGAACTAAAACACCCTTTATGGATCCGTCGCTTTTAACTATGTCTTCTACCATTTGAGGATCTACACTCTTTCCCCATTCAACTTCAAGGACAACAGTATCCAATCCCCATCTTTTTGAAATTTCAAACCATCTCTCACCAAATTTACCTCCTACGACCACTAAAACCTTTTCTCCTTCTCTGAAGAAATTCGAAACGCAAGCTTCCATTGCCCCGGTTCCGGAGGATGCGAAAAACACTACCTCCCCTTCTTCTGTAGAAAGGATCTTTCTAAAGAGATTGCGTGTTTCTAAAAATGCTTGAGTAAACTCCGGGGTTCTATGGTGTATTATCTGGCGACCTAAGGCCTCCCTTACGGGATCGGGAAGTTCTACAGGACCAGGTGTAAATATCCTTTCTCCTTTAAACCTCATGATACCAATTTTATAGAAAATTGCAGGCTAAAACCCTGTATATAAGAAGCTTCTGTCTACCCTCCGGAGTTTTTGCAAGATTGAAGGTAGACAGGAAATAAAATCAACTTGGCGCATCCGGTATTGAAGTATAAAATTTTTCTGTAGCCCTACGGGGCTACCGACTTCTTAGTAATTGAATAGGAAGGTGAGGTTAGCAGGTTTATTAGGTGCCTATAAGGGATTGAAACCAATCCCTCTCTCTGTCTTCTCACATACGATATTCTGAGTTTATTAGGTGCCTATGTAGGGTAGGAAGTATCAAAGCTAATGCCCATAAGATGAGGTGGTTTAAATCAATCTTTGTAACTTTAGTGCAGGTAATTGACAGGATCACCTACTTTTATCTCCGCAGGTTCCTTTACGTTCGTGTTAAGACACAGCCTATACATCGTTTTAGGAAATACCGAAAGATCAACATCGGGGCGCAGAGCTTCTTTCCTTTTTTCTATAAAGGTTTCTACGAAACCCCTTATGGGAACTCCTGTGAATGGATCACGTGTTGGAACAGGACAGCGCTTTGATATGTTCTCCCCCACGAGGGTTGCGTTTCCGATTTTAAAAGTTTTCCCCACGAGGGTATCTTCCCAAAAGGGCGGGGCATCTATTTCTAAATTCGCTCTAAAGCGTCTTCTTACATTTTCAAGATCTAAGGAGAACCACCTTGCGACCTCTTCAAGGGAGGATCTGCTTACAAGGGTGGGACCGTGAGCTTTCCTATCATCGGGAAAACCTTCTTCATACCTTCTTACATAAACCTTTAGACCCAAAAACTCGGAGAAGAAATCACTCAATCCTTTAAGATCATCAAGTGAAAAGATCCCTTCATGTTCTTCGGCCTTCAGTTTTACCTTCCAAGCGTTGAGATCATATACCGCCCTTACCGAATGTAGTCTTTTTTCTCTCTTTGCGTTTACAACTCTTCCTTCCTCATCAAAGAGGGCAAATTCTCTATCGTGAAGCAACGAACCTTTGGAGGTAAAGTCTGCATTTTTTACTTCGACCGGGTCTAAGCTCTTTATCGGATATATAAGGATCTTTACAAGCTTCATCTCGGTAACCTTATTCCGTATTTCTTTATCCTGTAGCTTACCTGTCTCGGAGTCATGCCGAGTTTTTTCGCCGCCTCCTTTATAACGAATCCGCTCTCTTGGAGAGCCTTCTCTATAAGCTTCTTCTCCATATCCCATATGGAATCACCTTCGTAAGCGGGAGTTTGAACCTGTTTAGGATAAGTTTTCTTCGCTTTTTTAATCTCTTCGGGCAGATCCTCTTCGGTCAATATCCCGTCCCTATCGAGTATAACCATCCTCTCTATTACGTTCTGTAACTCTCTGACGTTTCCGGGCCAGTGATAATCTATGAGTGCATCTAAAACTTCGGGGGATATTGAAACCTGTTTGTTGTAATCTTTGGAGAATCTCTCCAGAAAGTGCTGAACTAGTGGAGGTATATCTTCTTTCCTTTCCCTTAAGGGTGGTATAAAGACGGGGACTACATTAAGTCTGTAGTAGAGGTCCTCTCTAAACTTCCCTTCCTTTACCATCTTTTCAAGATCCCTGTTGGTGGCCGCTATAATCCTTACATCCACCTTTATGGGTTTAGTCCCACCGAGACGCTCCACTTCCTTTTCCTGGAGGACCCTTAAAAGTTTTACCTGAAGGTGCAGAGGAAGCTCGGCTACTTCATCCAAAAAAAGTGTTCCGCCGTTGGCTATCTCGAATTTACCTTTCTTTGAGGTGTAAGCTCCCGTAAAGGCTCCTTTTTCGTAGCCGAAAAGCTCCGCCTCCAGTAGGGTTTCAGGTATAGCACCGCAGTTGACAGCAACGAATGGTTTGTTAGATCTCGGACTCAGGAAATGTATGGCCCTCGCAAAGAGCTCCTTACCTACCCCACTTTCACCCCTCAAAAGCACAGTCGCGTTCGTAGGAGCAACCCTGTGGATAAGATCAAGAACCTCCAAGATCCCTCTGCTCCTTCCGACTATCCCTTCAACGTGCAGGTCCTCGTATATGCGCTTTAGCTCCGTCTCTAAAGCTATTTTTTCTTTTTCGAGGGTCTGTTTTTCTTCTTCAACTTTCATCTCCAAAGAAAAACTATTTGCTATCAGAGTAGCAACCATATTCAGGAAGCGTGTGTAATCGTCGAGGGACTCTTTACCCGAGACATTTCTGTCCGCACTGAGAACACCGACCACTTTCCCACCCATCTTTATAGGGACCGCTATGAAAGCTATTTTCTTGCCCTTAATATCTTTCCTTTTCCAGAGCTTGTTTAGAAATTCGGGTTCTTTCGATATATCTGGAATGACTATGGGAACACCGTGTTTCCAAACCTTACCCGTTATACCCTCGCCTTTTTTAAAACCCTCTTTGGGAAATTTCCCGGATGATGTAGCTTTTACGACTATGCTGTCGGTAGAGGGATCGTATAAGGTGAGTGTTACCCTTTCAAATCCCATAAGTTTTTTTAAAAGCCTGAGCACATAAGGAACAGTTTTTTCCACATTTAAACTGCTTGACAGGATCTTACTTATCTCGTAAAGAGTCTCCAGCTCAAGTTTGTAGTCCATCTCCTCAAAAGCTTATATTATCAAATCCTATGCGCGATCCGATAGTAGCCATAGCTACACCTTACGGGGAAAGTGCGGTCGGGATGATAAGGCTTTCGGGAAAGGGAGTTCACGAGATAGTAAAGAAACTTTTCAAGACTAAAGCCAAATTTGAAGAAAGGAAAGCACTTTACGGAACTTTAACTGATCTCGAAGGAAAGCCCGTAGATGAGGGAATAGCTATATTCTACAAAGCCCCTAAAAGTTATACCGGGGAGGATATGGTGGAGATAACACTCCACGGAAATCCGGTTATCTTAGAAAAAGCCCTAAAAATTTTCATCGACGCGGGATGCAGACTCGCGGAGCCAGGGGAGTTCACAAAGAGGGCCTTTTTAAATCAGAAGTTGGATCTTACTCAAGCGGAAGCGGTTGCGGATCTGATATCCGCCAAAACGGATCTTGCAAGGGAAGTAGCTTTGCGCCAGCTGAGGGGAGAACTGAGCAAGATAATAAAGCCCCTTAGGGAAAAACTCTTAGAGCTTCACGCTTACCTCGAAGCGGATATAGAGTTTTCTGAAGAAGATATCCCTACCATAACCAAAGATCAGGTCCTTGAGGTGATAGACGAAGTAATAGCTAAAGTTAAAGAACTTCTTAAAACATCCACAGCGGGAAGGGTAATAAGGGAAGGATTGAAACTTGCTATAGTGGGGAAACCTAACGTGGGAAAGTCGTCTCTGTTCAACGCTCTTTTGGGACAGGAGAGAGCGATAGTCACCGACATAGCGGGGACGACGAGGGACTTTATAGAGGAAACTTTAAATTTGAAAGGCGTTCCCGTAAGGATCGTGGACACCGCGGGTATAAGGAAAACGGACGATCCGGTTGAAAAGATAGGGGTTCAAAGAAGTAAAGAAAAGATCCAAAGCGCGGACGTTATCCTGTTCGTGGTTGACGGATCGGGCGAGTTTACGGAAGAGGACGAAGAGGTATTCAGGGAGGTGAAAGATAAAAATCCGCTCGTCGTGATCAACAAGGTGGACTTAGGCGTAAAAATCCCCCTTGAAATTTTTGAGGGGCTTTCTATAATAAAGGTTAGTGCCCGCACGGGATACGGACTCAAAGCTCTCGAAGAGGAAATCTTAAAGAGGGTAGGGTTCGTATCTCAGGAAGGGTTAAAAATATATGTTTCCGTTAGGCACGAAAAGCTTCTTAAAGAAGCTCTTGAGGTTTTGGAGAGATTCAGGGAGAGATACTCCGTTGAAGATATCAGTCCAGAGATAGCCATGCTTGATGTAAGAGAAGCCTCAGATCTATTAGGTGAAATTATAGGAGAGGTAACTACCGAAGAAGTTCTTGGAAACATCTTTTCGAGGTTCTGTATAGGAAAATAGTCGGGAGGAAAGCGCATGCAGGAGGTTCAAGAAAAGAAACTCTACACCCTTGAAGAGCTGAAGAAGATGACCCTTCAGGAACTCCAAAAGCTTGGGAAAGAACTCGGCTTGCAAAGGACTACAGGTCTCAAAAAAGAGGAGCTAATAGAAAGGATCCTGGAAGCTCAAGCAAAAGACGGAGGGCTCGTTTTTGTCAAGGGCGTGTTAGAGATCCTTCCCGAAGGCTACGGATTTATGAGGAGTGCTCAGAACAACTATATGCCCAGTTGGGAAGATGTTTACGTTGCACCTTCCCAAATAAAGAAGTTTGGTCTCAGAACAGGAGACACGATCGTGGGCTTTGCACGTCTTCCTAAGGAAAACGAAAAGTATAAAGCCCTCATAAAGATGGAGGCGGTAAACGGTCTCCCCGCAGATCCTGAAGTTCTAAGATCGAGACCGACCTTTGACAAGCTGACTCCTTACCATCCCACGGAAAGGTTTAACTTGGAGTTTGATCCCTCCGAACTCTCTACACGGGTAATAAGTTTGGTAGCTCCCATAGGCAAAGGGCAAAGAGGAATGATCGTAGCTCCCCCCAAGGCGGGGAAAACCGTTCTCCTTCAGAAGATAGCCAAAGCCCTTATCAGAAATCATCCCGAAGTATACCTCATAATCCTGCTAATAGATGAGAGACCCGAAGAAGTAACCGAAATGAGGCGTATAGTCGGAGACGGAGCGGAGGTGATAGCTTCTACCTTTGATGAGCCACCGGAAAGGCACATGCAGGTGGCGGAGATAGTCGTTGAAAAGGCCAAAAGACTTGTAGAGCTCGGAAGGGACGTGGTTATCCTCCTTGACTCCATGACCAGATTTGCAAGAGCTTCAAACGCAGTTACCCCGCC
>WFYK01000139.1 GCA_015490105.1 Aquificaceae bacterium
GTTCATAGCAGCACCTACAACGAATCCTTTTGCTAAATAGAGTCTTTTCTCTTTATCTAAATAGTGTTCTGCTTGTTTCAGAATTATATATCCTGAATTCAAAACCTCTCTAGGATAGTAACTCCCAACGTAATAGCCATAATGATTGAAAAAGTGAACAGGTATCTGGTTTTTAGTGAGAAATTCTAAAGCTCTTTTGTTTAGTTCTATTTCTCCAAATACTTTTATTTCTGAAACTGCATTTATAGGAATAACTTTTCTTCCTTCTTCTGTTTCAAGTGCAAGGGTGTTTTCTTTTCTCTCAAGTCTCCCGCTTGAGAATATGTAAAGAGGTTTTCTCATGCTCTAAGCCCAGCACATGTTTTTGTAAGCACACCTCCTACAGTAAGGTATCTTCACCGCTGGAGGCGGTTTTTCCATATTCAAGATCCTCTCGATATCACTTATCGCCCTTTCCAGCTCTTTTTCGACCTCTGGTGTGAGCGAAACCTTTATGCGTCTTCTCTCCTCAGGAACAAGTAGAAGACCTTCCATTTTTACACCCTTTTCCTTTTTCATGTAATACAAGTAAAAAGCTACTTGCATTTTTGCACTCTCAAGGTAACGTGTGCTTTTCTTAATCTCCCCTATTACTTTTTTCCCGGGTATTATATCTATCTTTATAGTGTTGTCTATAATCAGTTCTTTTTTTCTATTCTGGTAAAACATCTCATGTATATGCCTACCTAAAATTATATAATCGTTCTCTTGCTCAGGCTCTATTCCGTGTCCAATGAGCCATACCTCCCTCTTGCAGATGTAGTAATACCAAATAAGAGTCCCTCCTATGCTAATCTTTGATTTATAATTCAACAAAACTACCTCCTTCACTTATAAATCCTGTTTCTGGATCGTAATATCTTTCAATATCTTCTTTGTTTACAAAGAAGATATTAAGGTCTTCATCATAAACAGGTTGATTATCTCTGATATCGACAGAGACTACGAATTTGTAAAAGTCAGATTTTATTTTTTCAAATTCATCTTTAGCTTCAAAAATATCTATTTTCTTCGCTTTTAAGTCTTTAATTATGTCTTTTGCTTTTCTCCAGATGTCTTTAGCTTCCTCGTTTAGCTGTATAAAGACATCTTTTTTATAGGGTTGATCTTCTATGAGTTTGAAATCTCTTATAGAAACATTATCTTCATCTCCTGTAAACCTGAAGCATCTTACCGCTTCGAGTATCTCTTCAGATTTATCTTTACTCATCTTCTCCCACACTCTTCTAAAATACTCTTCTATAAGAAGAGTAAAGTCTTTTTCAGAAAGGTTTTTTACACCTCTAAGTAACTTCTGTGTTATTTCAAGCAAAACAGAATCGTAAACACCTTTTGTAAATGGTTCGCCTTTCTCATTGACAAGTCTGATCACCCTGAACTCACCTTTACCTCTTTCCATGTTCCTGTTGCACCTTCCCGCGGACTGGTTCAGGGAATCCAAGGGTGCGAAGTCCCTGTAGACGACGTCAAAGTCTATGTCCACGCCCGCCTCAACCAGCTGGGTACTCACCACCACCCTGTATAAACCCCTCCTGATCTTCTCTATCCTCTCCCTTCTCTCGTAAGGGACGACCGAGGTGGAAAGGTAGCCTATATCTTCACCGAGCTTCTCTTTGAGCTTTCTGTAGATCTCCTTCGAAGATGCTACGGTGTTCGCTATGAAGAGGTAGGTTCTGCCGTCTTCGAGGTCTAAACTTTCCAGAAATTCATCTATGGTCCTTTCCTCAAGATCAAAATGGGCGGTGATCCTGTCGAGCTTTTCGAGATACCTCTTCTTTGAGGCGAGCTCCCTGCACTCCTCCACGAGGTAGGGCTGTGTCGCTGTCATGAGGATGAAGTAAGTATTAAGGCTCTCGGAGACTTCCTTTATCATCTCTCTCAGCAAGTGCCAGTATTTAGTCGGAAGGGACTGAACTTCGTCCAGTATCACGATGGAGTTTGCGAGCTTGTTGAACCTCCTTGAGGTGGAGTTCCTGTAAGACAGGAGCGTCTCAAATAGCTGAACGAAGGTGGTTATTACGATCTCTGAGTTCCAGCCTTCCGTAAGAACTCTCGAGACGGAGAACTCGAACTCCCCGAAGTCTCCAGCTTGTGAGAGGTGGTGGTGCTTCAAAAGGAGCCTCCCGTCTATCCTTTCAAACTCCTCTTGAAGGATCTCTTCGAGAACTTCCGCGTTCTGGTCTATGATGCTCAAGAAAGGAAGGGAGTAGATTACCCTCGGGACTATCCCCTTCTTTCTTATCAAAACCTCCCTCAGCTTTAGTGTGAAGGCAAAGCCCGTGAGGGTCTTACCCATTCCCGTGGGAAGGGTTATAGAGTAGATCCTTTGGGACAGGTCTATCTCCTGTCCCAAAACCTCTCGGAAGGCTTCTTCCCTCAGCTTGTTTATGGGTGAGTCTCCTTTTAAGTTCTTCTCTTTGAAGGAGAGGACTGCCCTCGGCGGTATATCTTCTATCCTCTCTGGTCTGAAGGGTTTGGCTCCAACCTCGGTCTTGTCCGAGTCGAGCAGGAGGGAGAAGATGTACTGGAACCTGATGAAGTCCCTTATATCCGTCCTGCACTTCCTCACCTTACGCCTTAGCTTCTTTATGTCCTTCAGGGTGTCCTCTAAGGATCTGAGGAAAGTGCTCTTGTCAAATAAGATCGCTTTCTTCAGACTTTCTGGCAGGTTCAGATTGGAGAGAAATATGTTAGTTTTACCCTCGTTTATGCTTTCCACTTGCCTCTGAAGAATATCGATCTCCTCCTCAACGAGTATGGACGTCTCTTCATAAAAGGAATAGAGGTTAGTGTGGTGTCTCTTGACCGCCACGAAGGAGAAGAGGAGGAGGTAAGGGTCTTCAACAAGATCCCGAAGTTTGTAGAAAGTGTAGACGCCCGAAAGGAAAGCATGCTCTCTGAGCTTCTCCCTTTTTGGCTTTTTGTCCTCCATTAAAGCCCTCATGTAATCTTGGAAGTAGGAGGTGCACTTTCCAAAGTCGTGGAGGGCTGTTGAGACCGTGATGGCGGTTTTTGTGTCTTCGTCCAGAATGGGAACTTCCTCCATGTAGAAGTTCATGAGTTCAAGACAGCGGTTGATGTGATCCTCTATTAGGACGTAGGGGTGGGAGTAGATCCCTGACCTTGCTTCCACAGGTAGATCACCTCCCCATTTTCAAGCTCCACAAGGCCTTCGAACTTTCCAAACAGACTTCCCCCGTCCATATTGAAGATCACGTCCTCGTAGCTAAGAACCTTCCTGTCTGTGTCCATGTCCGCGGGCACACGCTCCTTGCCTATCTTTTGCGGTCTTTCGAGGTCTATTTCGTGAACGCACTTTACGGGAACCACACTGTCCGCTCTTGAAGATACTTCGAGCCTTCTGCCTTCGTATATACCATCGAACTTAAAGTCCGCAAGCAGTTCGGAGAGACCCAAAGAGACCGTGTAGTGGGTCCTGTGCTCCTTTAAGAGCTGGGCAAGTTCATCGATCAAATCATCATTACCGCTCACATATATCTTGTAAACGGGATCTTTGACAAACTCAGCCTTTATCTGGGTCCGCAGGGTCTTATTGATATCTCCCTTCCTCGAAGGAATGAGCGTGGGGTCGAACTTACCGGAGCTTCCCTTCGTAAAGATCAGATTAATCCCCATCCTGACCTTCTTAAGTGGAGATCTCAGGGAGACTCCGACAGAGATACCTCTCGTCCTTTCGAGATAATCCTCCTTTGAAAAGCCCATAACGGCGCCGACAATGCCCCTGACCGTAGGAGGTGGCGGGAAGGGAAAGCTAAGGGGCGACGAGGTGGTGTAGAACTTCCTGAAGTGAGCGAGATCTCCAAAGAGGAGGAAGGAGAGGACCCTCATTTCTTCAAAGCCTCCAGAAAATCTTCCACCGAAACATCGATGTCTTTCAGGATCTTTTTCAACAAGACAGGAGAAATATCCCTGCCCCTATGTATCGGCACCACGGTTATACGGCCGTCTTGGTGTTTGAGAACTTTATGAGAACCCTTTTGTCTTACCTCATTAAAGCCGAGATTTTTAAGCGCTCTCAAAACCTCCTCCGGCTTCAGAACCGGTATCTTTGGCAACTCTATACCTCTATGGTATGTGTTCCCACGAATTCTGACTCTATCTGAATACCCTCTTCGAGGAGCAGTTCAAGAACCTCCTTCATATTCCTCTCAAGCTCTTCAA
>WFYK01000140.1 GCA_015490105.1 Aquificaceae bacterium
CGAAGAGAGTCTCGTTCTTTTGGACGAGCTGGGAGCGGGAACGGACCCTTCCGAGGGATCCGCCTTGGCGATAGGTATTTTGGAGTTTCTCAAAAACAGAGGTTCTTGGGTTTTTGCCAACACCCACCATACACCGGTTAAAGCATACGCGGTAAGTTCTGACTACTTCCTCCCCGCAACGGTTCTTTTCGATAGAAACTCTCTACAACCTCTATACAGGATAGCTTACGGGATAGTAGGAGAGAGCATGGCTTTAAAGGTAGCGATCAAGGTAGGTGTGCCTGAGGAGGTTATAAAGGTAGCGAGAGATTTCCTGAAGGGAAGTTTTGAAGAATACACGGATCTTGCCAAAAAGCTCAGCGATTACGCTCATGACTACCAGAAGAAAGTAGAAGAAATAGAAGTCCTAAAGCGATCCCTGCAAGAGGAAAAAGCCAAAGTTGAAAACTTAAAGAAAGAGCTCGAAGATCAGAAAAGACGAAGCTGGAAGGAGGTAAAGAAGGAAGCAAAAGCTTTCTTGAACAAGATAATGCGCGAAGCTCAGGAGATGTTAAAGAGCGAAGAAGGGAGAAAAAGGATAGAAGACTTTGTAAAGGAAAAGGAAAAACAACTCGAACTCTTCGCACCCGAAGAGGAAAAGAAAGAACCTATAAGTGAAGGGGACACGGTCGAGTTTATGAAGAAAACAGGGAAGGTTTTGAAGATCAAGGGGGAAAGGGCACAGGTTGTATTGGAAGGTATGCGCATGTGGGTGAGATTAAAGGATCTCAAGAAGGTAAAAAGCAAACCGACAGCAGTAGAAATCCCTCAAAAAAGTGCCCCCTCGCTAAAGATAAAGAAGGAAATAAACGTGGTAGGAATGGATACGGAGAGTGCCCTTTTGGAGGTTGAAAGGTTTCTTGAAGAAGCTTACGCTAGCGGAGAGCCCAGCGTTAAGATAATCCACGGAATAGGCAAAGGTATTTTGAAAAAAGCCATAAGAGATTTGCTGTCCAACCACCCTAAAGTTAGGTTCTACAGGGACGGTTACCCTAAGGAAGGTGGTTCGGGAGTGACGGTTGTCTTCCTTGAAGAAAATTCAGAAAATTAGAGCGGTTAGGAAGTAGTCGCTTATTAGGATAAGCATGGAGGAGGTCACCACAGAGTTCGTAGTAGCTCTTCCTACCCCTTCCGTCCCTCCTTGCGTGTAGTAGCCGAAGTAACAGCTCACGGTCGCTATTATAAAACCGAAAACAAAAGCCTTATATAAACCTCCGAGAATATCGCTCAGATCGGTCAAATCAACCATCTTCTGCCAGTATAGGTATTCGTTCACTCCGAAAAGTTTGGTGGCCACGAACCACCCTCCGAATATACCTGACACGTTGGAAAGAACTGTCAGGAAAGGAACCCCAAGCGTTGTTCCGAATATCCTCGGTGTAACGAGATATCTGACAGGGTTTACTGCCATCACCTCTAAGGCGTCTATCTGCTGAGTTATCCTCATAGTGCCTATGTTGGCTGTCATGGCGGAACCCACCCGTGCTACCACCATAAGGGAGGTCAAAACCGGCCCCAGTTCCCTGCCCATGGAAAGAGCTACTACAGCCCCTATTAGGTATTCCGCGTTAAAACGGTGAAAAGTTGAGTAAGTCTGGAGGGCGATAACCCCTCCCGTAAAGAGGGAGGTAACGATTACAACCGGAGCAGTTTCAGCGGATATGTAACTAAACTGTCTTATGAAATGTATTTTCTTCGGCGGGTTTCTGAAGAGATAGTAAAGCCCTAAGAGGGCAAGTTCCGTAGCTTTTCCTACCTCCTCCGCGAGCTTTAAGAAGCGTTTGAGTAAAACTTCCACAGCTCCTCCTTAAGATCTTCTATTCTCTCCCCTGTCAGAGCGGAAACCCAAGTGAAAGGGTAACCTCTTTCTAAAAAGTAATCTTTAAGATCTTCAAGGAGTTTTCTGTCCGAGAGGGCATCCACCTTGTTGGCAACGACCATCTGAGGTTTTTTCCCCAGATCTTCGCTATAGAGAGTAAGCTCCTTGTTTACAGTTTCAAAGGCTTCTATCGGATCTTTTTCCCTGAAGTCAGAAACATCTATTAAGTGGAGGAGAACCTTCGTTCTTTCTATGTGTCTTAAAAACTCAAGACCGAGCCCTGCACCTTTGTGAGCGTTCTCTATGAGTCCAGGTATGTCCGCAATAACCAGTCTCCTTTCTTCGTCCAGCTCCATAACACCCAGGTTCGGTGTAAGTGTGGTGAAAGGGTAATCTCCTACCTTGGGATTTGCCCGAGTGAGACGTTTCAGAAGGGTTGACTTTCCCGCGTTGGGAAGTCCGACTATTCCCACATCCGCTATAAGCTTTAGTTCAAGGATTATCCACCTCTCTTCTCCTTCTTCCCCCGGCTCCGCATATCTGGGGGCTTGATCCGTAGGTGTGGCAAAGTGAGCGTTGCCTCTGCCTCCTTTCCCTCCTTTAGCTACCACACACCTTTGTCCTTCCTCAACAAGATCGCAGATCATTTCTCCAGTCTGTGCGTCGTAGACAACGGTTCCTACGGGAACGTAAACTATAAGGTCTTCTCCGTCTTTGCCTTTTTGGTTCTTTCCCTTCCCGTGTTGGCCGTTTTCCGCTATGTAGTGGCGTTTGTATTTAAAATCCAAAAGGGTATGTTTGCTCGATGTAGCCACAAGAACCACATCTCCCCCTTTTCCCCCGTCACCTCCCGCCGGTCCGCCTCTAGGGCGGAACTTTTCCCTCAAAAAGGCAACCGCACCGTTTCCTCCTCTGCCACCCTTGACAAAGATTTTTACTCTATCTATGAAGGTGTCTTTCATACTAAGGTAGTTGTTAATTCAAAGCTGGCGGCGGGACTTGAACCCGCGACCACGGGATTACAAATCCCGCGCTCTGCCGACTGAGCTACGCCAGCTTACTTCCTCTAAAGTAATTATAATGAAGGCTTTCATACTTTGGAGCGGTGGAAAAGACAGCTACTTAGCTTACAAGAAAGCCATCCAAAGAGGCTTTGATGTAGTCTACGGTCTATACTACGTTGAGGAAAGAAGTAAAAGACTCATAGGGTGCTACGTAAGACAAGAGTGCATAGAAGCCCAGCTAAGACTTTTAAAGGTTGAACCCGTTCCTGTTTACGGTAGCAAAAGAAAAGGAAACTTTAAGGACAAACTTTTTGAAACTGTGAGGAGCTTGCCTGTGGAAGCGGGAATTTTGGGAGATATAGAAAGGACAGAACACAGAAACTTGGTCGAAAGTGTCTGCTCGAAAGTTGGCATAAGAACAATTCTTCCCCTGTGGGGTATGAGTCCTGAGGTCATTCTTGAGCAGTTTTTTAGAATGGGGGAGGCGATCGTCATCTGCAGGAAGGTGAAAATTACTCCCACTTCTATGCTCGGGCGCAAACTGGATAAGAAAACAGTTGAAACCCTGCGAAAGAAAGGCCTTTCCATCACGGGAGAGGACGGAAGTTATCAGACTTTCGTTTACCACTGTGAAGAATTCAGCCTGAGGATCAAAACACTCAAGACTTTTAGGAGGTCTTATTATCAATGCGTGGACTTTTTCTGTGGGTGATCCTGGTAAATATAATCGTTGCAGGACTCAGGATAGCGTGGGTTATCTTTCACCCTGCTGATCTTTCACCTGAAGAGGCTCAGTATTGGGATTGGTCGAGGGAAATCGATCTGAGTTATTACTCCAAACCACCTATGGTAGCTTACCTCAACTATATAACTACTTCTTTGCTTGGATCAACAGAACTCTCCGTAAGGATAACTCCGATCGTTCTATCCTTTATCGTTTCAATAGCCATCTTCCTGTGGGTAAGAGGTATAAAAGGAGAGGGACCAGCTTTTGTGAGCTCTCTCTTTCCTCACACCTTGGTCGGGCCTTCCATAAACTCAGTTTTGATGACTACGGATGCACCTTTTATCTTTTTCTGGGGTTTGACGGTCATAGCTATATACAGAGGTATCAAAGAGAACTCTCTCAAGATATGGATATTGGTAGGTATTCTGGCAGGGTTGTCTTTTCTGAGTAAATACCCTGCGGTTCTCTTGTTTCCTCTGACGTTGTTGGCTTTCTCCCTGCTGAGACCTGAACTTTTGAAAACCCCTAAACCTTTCGTATCTTTGATACCCGCTTTCTTACTTTCCTTTCCAGTTTTAATTTGGAACATAAAACACGACTTTATCTCCTTTAAACACATAGGAACATTGGCAAATGCAAGGGGTTCGTTTCCCAGTTGGGAAACCTTCTTTGAGTTTCTGGGAGGGCAGGTGCTTATCCTTTCCATATTTCCCTTTTTCCTTCTACTTTGGGGATGGGCGAGGGCTTTTGGGAAAAGGGATCCTTTTGAGGTTTTTTTAACCGTCTACTCCTTACCCGTGGTCCTTTTCTTCGGGATTCTCGCTTTAAAGAAGGAGGTTTACGCTAACTGGGCGGGGTTTGCTTACTTTACGGGTTCGGTGATCGCATCCTTAGTCCTTTGGGATATCTTTCAAAGAAGAAGATTTATAGCAGGATTTATAGTTGCCTTTTCTTGCCTTCTGGCAGTTTTACTTCATTGGACACCTCTTTTGGATAAGATCGGGCTCACAAACTTACTACCACCAAAAAGGGACCCTACTAAGATCATGATAGGATGGCGCAAACTCGGCGGTGAGGTCGAGTCCTTTTATTCGGGCAAAGAGCTCGTCTTTTCAGACTACTACTGGATATCCGCTGAACTTGCCTTCTATATGCCTTCACATCCGAGAACGTTTGTGTTTCATAGGGGAAGAAGAACCCAGTATTATCTGTGGAGGGACAAGCTTAAGAGATTCAAAGGCAAACACGCACTGTTCGTAACTCAAAGCGATTTGGCCGATGAAATTAAAGCTTCTTTCGAAGGTTACGAATTCCTAAAAGAGGTGCGTATATTTTGGAGAAATGAGGAGATCAGACGTTTTAGGATTTACAGGCTATACGGATTCCGCGGGGATCTCAAAGAGTCTCCGACAGGCTATTAGGATATTTCTGAGTATCTACCTTTGGGCGTTTATTCTTTATCAGATAACGCCGGTAAGCATAATACCTTACCTGAATTACTCCGTAGAAAGGTTCTACCCAAAACCCCTTTTATACACTTACTCCTTTGCTTACGATGTAAAAACAGCTTTCTCCCATCACGCTGGGAGTATAAAAAACCTTAAGAGTGCACTTAAAGAGAAGGGTTTTGACGTAGTTATAGGAGATTTCCCGGATAGGATAGGTTTTGAGCTTCTCCCTATGAAGGAAAACGATGGGTGTAAACCCATAAGATCGTCCCAAGTGAACCTTTTCCACAGACTTGCCAACTTCTTTTTGGAGAGCTTGCCTTCGAGGTTATTAGGTTCCCCCGATTTTCCCACACTGACAAAGAAGAGGTTCCCAAAAGAGGGAAAATGCTTTCTCCTGTATCACGATAGGAGGGTTTTCTTTTCTACCTTCTGGGGCTTTCAGGTTCCCAGCTACGTGTTAATCCTTGGGGAAGGAAGGAATATGTTTTTTTCGAGAGAACCTCTCGTGAAGGAAATCTTCTCCGAGGATTTCTTAAGAGCTCCTTCTGTTAGCTTTGGACACGTTAAGGTTCGGTTCTTCGCTTATTCGAAAAGGAGCTTCTACCTTCCGGGTGAAAAGACACATTACCCCTTTAATCTCGTTGTGGAAACCGACTGCGATAAGTGTTTGGTTAGGGTTATAAAAGACGGAAAGGAGATAGGCATATACCCCCAAAGAAGGGTAAGTTTGCAGGTAAAAGAGCCAGGATCATATCGGGTAGAAGTGATTCGCTATGCCTTTCGCATAGGTGACATATTCTTCGGTATCAGAACCCTTTTCCTGAGCTCACCTATAGAGAAGTTAAGGCCTGTTTCTTTTGAGGGCCCCCGTATCTACAGGGATAGGATAGTTGTTGCTAAAACATGCGTCGCAGAAATTCCCTGACTCTTTAACCGCCCTTCTTAAACCTTCCAGAGACAGATATTTCAGGCTATCAACACCGATAAACTCCGCGATTTCTTCCAGCGTCATTCTGTTAGCTATAAGCTCCTCCCTTGTGGGTGTGTCTATCCCGTAGTAGCAAGGACCTACGACGGGAGGTGAAGCTATCCTCATGTGTATTTCCTTTGCCCCCGCACGCCTTAGCATATTGACGATCCTCTTGGAAGTAGTCCCCCTCACAAGAGAGTCATCTATTACCACTATTTTCTTACCCTTGAGCACGGATCTGTTCGGACTGAGTTTCATAAGGACTCTCAAATTTCTCAACTCTTGGGTTGGTTCTATAAAGCTCCTCCCCACGTAGTGATTCCTGATGAGACCCATCTCAAAGGGTATACCCCTTTCCTGAGCGTATCCGAGTGCGGGAACAACTCCTGAGTCTGGAACGGGTATTACCACATCCGCTTGCACATCGTCTTCCTTAGCAAGTTCTATTCCAAATTTCTTCCTCACCGTATAGACCCAATCGCCGAATATGTAACTGTCAGGCCTCGCAAAGTAGACGAGCTCAAAGATACACTTAGCGTGTCTTTCAGATTGAAAAGGAAAGTAGCTCCTTATTCCGGACTCATCCACCACTATCACCTCTCCAGGACGCACCTCCCTCCAAAATTGAGCTTCCACTATATCGAAAGCACAACTCTCTGAGGCAAAGAGTATGGCATCTCTTTTCCTACCCATACACAGAGGCCTGAAACCTAAAGGATCTCTTCCCGCGATAAGTTTATCTCCTACAATCATGAGAAAGCTAAAGGCACCTTTAAGCCTGTTTAAAACGTAAAAAATCTTTGGCAGTATTTCCTTATCCTTCGGATGGAGATTTAAACCTTCAGGTAGGAAAACCTTTTCTTCTTCAAGTAAAGCCAAAAAGAGTTCAGTATCGGAACTGTAGTGAAAGTTTATTCCCTTTTTAGAAAGCTCTTCCCTCAGAGGTAGAAAGTTAACTATGTTTCCGTTGTGGACCACAGCGGTCGGACCTAAAGGCGTTTCCCGTTCTAAAGGTTGTGCATTTACGTGTCCGGAGTCACCGGAAGTTGAGTATCTCACATGAGCTATAGCACTAAAGCCTTTTAAACTTTCCAGATCCTCGCGGGAAATAGCTTCGAGGACCCTTCCGCCCTTTTTAACAGTTCTCAGATCTTTCCCGTCCCAAGAGCTTATACCTACACTCTCTTGTCCTCTATGTTGTAGAGAGTATATTTGCAGGTAAACAAGCTGAGGGGCAAGATCAGTTCCGAAAACACCAGCTATTCCACACATGACTCCTAAGGGTTATAATCATAAAATACAGGCGACGTGGCCGAGCGGACTAAGGCGGGGGACTGCAAATCCCCTTATCGGCGGTTCGAATCCGCCCGTCGCCTCCA
>WFYK01000141.1 GCA_015490105.1 Aquificaceae bacterium
CCTCTTCCGAAGGAGGTAAAGGAAAAGATAAGGAGCTACTGGAAAGCAAACGGGTGGTTGTAAAAGGTAGAATCTAAATAGCTGAGGTGAGGAGAAAGGAAGACCTAATAGAGGCTCTTACTGGATCCACTCTGGGGCTCTTTGCCCTTACGGTGGGTCTTCTCTTCCCTTTATCAACCTTTTTAGTATTAATCTACGAATCCCTGCCCGCTATAGAGAAGTTCGGGATTTTTGACTTTATAACGGGGACAACTTGGGACCCGGTTGCGGAAGTTTTCGGAGCATTGCCGGCTCTTTTCGGAACGATCCTTGTAACCTTTATAGCTTCCACTATAGCTTTGCCCGTGAGTGTGGGAATAGCTATCTTCATCTCTGAGCTCTGTCCTAAAGGGGTCAAGCCCGTGTTTTCCACCGCTGTGGAATTACTTGGGGCGATCCCCAGCATCATATACGGTATGTGGGGGCTTTTTGTCATAGCACCTTTAATGGCGGATTATGTGGAGCCGTTCCTTCAAGAAACCCTCGGTAAGGTTCCGCTTTTAGGGAGACTTTTTGATGGTGCGCCCACGGGAGTAGATGCCCTTACCGCAAGTTTTGTTCTTTCAATAATGATCATTCCTTTCATGAGTGCCATAGTAAAAGACGCTTTTGAAATGACACCTCCCCTTCTCAAAGAGGCGGGTTACGGACTCGGGGCAACCAAGTGGGAAGTAGTAAAGGACGTGGTTATTCCATACGCACTTCCCGGTATAGTGGGAGGAACGATCCTGTCTGTGGGAAGGGCTCTCGGAGAGACGATGGCGGTCGCGTTTTTGACCGGAAACGTTCACCAGATCCCAAAAAGTCTGTTTGATCCTTTAACTACCATAACCGTTACCATAGCTAACGAGTTCACGGAGGCGGATACGGACATATACCTTTCCTCCCTATACTACCTTGCACTTATTCTTTTTGTGCTTTCTTTTGGTCTTCTCATGGTTGCCAAGTTTTACCTTCTTGAAAAGGTGGGCAAAAAATGGTCAGTGAAGAACATCTGAAAAAAGTCATTCTGAGGAGAAAGATAATCAGCACGGTTATGCTTGGCGTTTCCACCTTTACCGCCTTTTACGGACTCCTGTGGCTCTTTTGGATACTGGGAGATGTGCTTGTTAACGGTTTTAAATTTTTGAGCTTGAACCTGTTTTTAAACGATCCTACTCCGCCGGGAATAGAAGGCGGAGGGCTCAGGCACGCTTTTGTAGGACATTTCATAATAACGAGTCTTGCTGCCCTAATAGGCGTTCCCATAGGAATAGGGACGGGCATATTTTTCGCGGAATACGGAAGGAACTCCAAGTTTGTAAAGGCACTGAGGAACATAACGGATGTTCTCGTGAGCTTTCCTTCCATAGTGATAGGAACCTTCGTCTACGCTCTTTTGGTAAAACCTTTAGGGCACTTTTCCGCCATCTCAGGCTCGGTGGCCCTCGCCCTTTTGATGATACCCGTTATAGCTATAACTACCGACGAAATACTGAAACTCGTTCCCAACTCACTGAGAGAAGCAGGTTACGCTTTAGGAGCTCACAGATGGCAGGTGATCAAGGATATATCTCTATCCGCGGCAAAGAGGGGTGTTCTCACCAGCGTCATCTTGGGTATAGCCCGTATATCCGGTGAAACCGCCCCGCTTCTGTTTACTTCTTTCAACAACAACTTCTTCAGTGTGGATCTGACAAAACCTATGGCCTCTTTGACAGTAACCATATTCCAATACGCTATGGGACCCTACGAGGACTGGCATAGACAAGCTTGGGCAGCTTCTTTGGTGCTTACCTTCGGAGCATTGATATTTTTCATAACCGCTAAGGCGATCGTTTACCGAAGAAGGTGACCCATCCCTGTGATCCTGTATATTTCAAAAACCTTCTTGAGATAATCTATCTTCGCACTTTCAAGGGTGTTCATTGCGGAGACAACGTAGCTTTGAGCTTCTAACACTTCCGCGTTAGATCCTAAGCCCTCCGCGTATTTCTCTCGAGCGACCCTCAGGTGTTCCTTAGCTTCTTTTAGTCTCTCCTCGGACACCTTTATTTTCTCCTCTATGAGTTTCAGGTCTCTCCTTAGGTTTTCTAAGAGAGTTTTGAGTTTTGATCTGGCATCTTGAAGTTTGAGGGAAGTTATCCTCTTCTCCTTCCTGCTTATCTCCAAAGCTCTAAACCTCTTAAATCCGCTAAAGAGATTCCACCTTACTGAGAAAGAGACAAAATATCTGTCTTTCGGAAATAGATCCGTTTCTTCGGTTCTTTGGTATAGGATTTCTAAAACCACTTCAGGGTAGAAGGTGGCCTTTGCAAGTTTTGTCCCCTCATCCGCTAAAGTTTTGGCTACTTTCAAAGCCTTCAAGGTAGGGCTTTCCTCAACGCTGATGCTCTCAAGGGGTAAATACTCTACCTTTATATCTTCTACATCTCTTACTCTTTCCCCCGTAAGGTAAGAAAGGTAAGCTAATGCTTTTTCAAAGGCGGTTTGAGCCTCTTTAAGACGTGTTTGAGCTTCTAAGAGCTTTACCTTGGTTTCAAGGAGATCCTTGAGCGGAACCAAACCCTCCTTATACATTTCCTGAACGTTTTTGTGGTGTTCTTTCAACATACGAAGGTAGGCTCTTGCAACAGATTTGGACTTCTTAGCTTTTAGAGCATCCAGATAGGCCTTTCTTACCTCCCAAAGGACCTCTTGCAGGGTTATTTGGGTCTCTACCTTTGCGAGTAAAACCCTACTTTGAGCTATATCTAAGCTTCTGAAGGCTTTAAGATCGAATAGCTTTTGGGTTATAAGAAGGTTAAACCTCGGAAAGGATCCTTCGATAAAAGTAAAGCGCTGAGGAGGGAGGTTCGGGAGACTGAATGTAAAATCTTGACGCCTTGCTAAGTTAAAGGAAAATTCAAGGTTTACTTGCGGGAGAAGATCGCCGACCTTGATGTATTTTCTCTGGAGGGCTATAATCTCCCTCAGTTGGGCTTCTTTCAGTTGGTAGCTGTGGCTGAGGGCTTTTTCTTCCGCCTCTTTAAGAGATATGGCGAAGGCAAGGTTCAAGCTCAGGATCAGAAGCAATAAAAGGCCCATAACTTTAATACAAGTATAGAGGAGGTCAGCTATGAGGGTTAAACTAACGCCCAAGGATGCCCTTATAGTGGTGGACGTTCAGAGGGACTTTATGCCCGGCGGAGCTCTCCCGGTTCCAAACGGAGACGCTGTTGTAGAACCTTTAAACGCTTACATAGAAATTTTTGAAAAGAAAGGCCTCCCCGTATTTTTCACGAGGGACTGGCATCCTGAGAACCACATATCTTTCAAAGGCTACGGAGGAATCTGGCCTCCCCACTGTGTTCAGGGAACTCAAGGTGCTGAGTTCCATCCCGATCTTAAAATGCCAGCGGACAACAAGTTCATAATCTCTAAGGGAACTTCTCCTGACTTTGATGCTTATTCAGGCTTCCAGGGGACTAATTTGGACAACCTTCTTAAAGAAAGAGGCATAAAGAGGGTGTTCGTGGGTGGTGTGGCTACCGATTATTGTGTGAAGAACACGGTTCTCGGTGCCATAAACTTGGGCTATACGGTTTTTCTCCTTACCGACGCTGTAAAAGGTGTTGATGTGCAACCGGGAGACAGCGACAGAGCTATAGATGAGATGCTCTCTTCTGGTGCGATCGGGATTGAACTCAAGGAGGTCATGGATTAAAATAAATTTCTGCCTTGGTGAGGGGCGGTAGCTCAGTTGGGAGAGCGCCGATATGGCATGTCGGAGGTCACGGGTTCGAGTCCCGTCCGCGCCACCTAGGCAAAGGGGTAAGAGCCGGTAGCTCAGTTGGTAGAGCAACGGCCTTTTAAGCCGTGGGTCCCGGGTTCGATCCCCGGCCGGCTCATACCTTCTAAATGAAAAACGAAAACGTAGGCGTAGTTCTTCTACACTACCCTGCCATGGACAGGGAGGGAAACCTGATCATAACCTCCTTTACAACTATGGATCTCCACGACATAGTAAGACCCTGCAGGGCCTACGAGGTTAGAGCCTTCTACATCGTTCAGCCGGTGGACGGACAGAGGGAGGTAATTCAAAGACAGATCAGCTACTGGTTATCGGAGGAGGGCAAAAAAGCGAACCCGACACGCTACGAGACGGTAAAACTTGCAAAGCTCTTCTACACTTTGGATGAGGTGATAGAGGAGGTAGAAAGGGAAAGGGGGAAAAGACCCAAGCTCGTTGGAACCGATGCAAGAAAGTATCCCAACACGATCAGTTACAGCGACCTCAGGGAGGAAATATCCAAAAGGGAGGAGGAGTTCCTTTTGGTTTTCGGAACCGCCTACGGTATTCCTCCGGACCTTATGAGGACCTTCGACTACATTCTTGAGCCTATAATGGGAGCGGGAGACTGGAATCACCTCTCGGTCAGAAACGCGGTTGCTATAATTCTCGACAGGTTATTCAGCTCCAACAGGTGTTAACAGGATGCTCTTTTATCTGTTCCTTTTAAGGGATCTCATCTTTGTCTTTAACGTTTTCAAATACATAACCTTCAGATCCCTGACCGCCGTATTGATAGCCTTTCTTCTGACCCTCATTACCTCTCCCCTTTTTATAGACCGCTTTAAAAGGATCCAGATGGCCTTAGGAGGTTACACGCGCGAGTATACCCCGAAAGACCATGAAGCTAAAAGATTTACGCCAACCATGGGCGGTATCGTCATGGTATCGGTGATGGTTCTTACAACCCTACTTCTAATGAGACCGGACGTTAAGTTTACTTGGATACTTCTTCTTTCTACTGTTCTCTTTGCCTTCATAGGTCTTATCGATGACTGGACAAAATTGCGAAACAAAAAGGGTATCCCTGCGAAGGTTAAGTTCTTCCTCCAAATCCTGTGTGCCCTTCCTGTAGCTCTCCTGATCTTTTACTGGGCGGACGTAGAAACCACGCTTTACTTTCCCATCTTTAAAGATCTTTCTTTGGACTTGGGATGGCTTTACATTCCCTTTGCGATCTTCGTAATAGTCGGATCTTCCAACGCGGTTAACTTGACCGATGGCCTCGATGGACTCGCCATAGGGCCCGTTATGAGCACCGCTACAGCTTTGGGCATCATAGCCTATGCGGTGGGACATTCGAGGATAGCGGAGTATCTCGGCATACCTTACGTTCCCTATGCGGGAGAGGTGGCTATATTTTGCTTTGCCATAGTAGGTGCTGGGCTCGGCTTTTTGTGGTTCAACACCTTCCCCGCTCAAATGTTTATGGGGGACGTAGGGGCTCTGAGTTTGGGAGCGTCTTTGGCTACCGTTTCGCTTCTCGTTAAGGCGGAGTTCCTCTTTGCCATCGCGGGGGGAGTGTTCGTCTTTGAAACCCTCTCGGTTATACTTCAAGTGGCGAGTTTCAAACTAACGGGCAAGCGGATCTTCAAAATAGCTCCCTTCCACCATCACCTTGAAGAGTCAGGCCTCCCAGAGCCGAAAATAGTAGTTAGAATGTGGATCGTATCCATACTCCTTGCTATAGTCTCCCTCTCCTTGCTCAAGCTCCGCTAAAGGCCTTTACCGCAAACACGAGAATATGATGGACCACGATCAGGAAACCCGATATGTAGTAGGCGTCCGTGTGGGTTCTGGATAATGTGAAGCTAAGCCAGAGACTTGCGGAAAACATAATCGGAGTAAACAAAAGATTAAATGTGTTCACTGCCACGTCTCTCTTTAACT
Organism: Aquificaceae bacterium; assembly: GCA_015490105.1. GTDB lineage: Bacteria > Aquificota > Aquificia > Aquificales > Aquificaceae > Hydrogenivirga. Next base: position 5,741 of record WFYK01000141.1, read on the forward strand.
TTTTTTCTCTTATCTCAGGGGGATCACCTCCCTTGATGTCGAGCCTGTAGGAGTCAAACTCCACCAGCAGATACTTTCCTTCCTCTTTAGTCAGCAGTGATCCCCTTTCAAATTTAAGAACACCACCTCCCACGTAACTTGCCTTTTCCGCGGTTATCAAGGTGTCTTTGTAGCGGACGAATATGTTCTTGAAAAGGCCTTGAGACTTTTCACCCACATACATTACCAGATCGCCGATCTTCAGAAAGGTCCTCTCAGAAACGCTTTCAATAACCCTCTCCTTATACTGAAGGAGCAAACTCCTCTTTGCAAAGGAAACTATCTCCTCGAACATGAAAAAGGAAAGGACGAAGATACTTGCAAATACAAGGGAGAACGGGACAAGAAAGAGGCTCAAGAACCTCCTTGCACTTACACCCATTGAGTAAGCTATGTGGATGATCTTCTTTTCCTTCAAATCCGCAACCACGAGGGCGGTAGCTACCGACAGGCCATCCGAAAGGAAGAAAAAGGTGTAGTAGGAAAACCAGAGGGTGAGGAAAGCCAAGGAGGAGCTCGGCGGAAGGCCGAGTATGATAACTCCGAGCCTGAAGATTTGAATCAGCAGGATCACGAGGGACATAAACAGAGCGGTTACGAACGCTACCTTCACAACGCGCCAAGTTATGTAGGAGGTAAGCGTTCCCATTCAGGTTCTTTTCAGATCCTTGGAGTCCAAAAGTATGGTTACCGGCCCGTCGTTTAGTATGTAAACCTCCATGTGTGCCCCGAATATTCCCGTTTCTACCTTAACACCCTCTTTTCTCAAAAGGTCAACAAAGTGCATATAAAGGTCTTTAGCCCTTTCGGGCCTTTCCGCTTCCTCAAAGCTCGGCCTTCTTCCCTTTCTAACGCTCGCGTAAAGCGTAAACTGGGAGACTACCAAAACCTCACCGCCCACGTCCAGCAGGGATAAGTTGAACTTTCCGCTTTCATCTTCAAAAATCCTCAAGTTCAGCAGTTTATTTGCCAGAAGCTTTGCATCATCTTCCGTATCCCCTTTCCCTACACCTAAGAGGACGTTAAGACCTTTCCCTATTTTTCCCACAACTTCTCCATCTACCTTTACATACGACTCCTTCACCCTCTGTATGAGTGCTCTCACTTTTCAAGCTCCTTTAGAATCTTCTTATACTTTTCGAGGGCTATCCTCCTTCTCCAAGCTTTAAGTCTATCGATAAAGGTTATACCTTCTAAATGATCCATCTCGTGCTGAAAAACTATGGCAGGGAAACCTTCCAGAGTTAATTCTGTAGGCTCTCCGTGTTCATTTAAAGCTTCCACACGAACCTTTTTAGCCCTCTCCACCTCTACCTGAAGGCCGGGGAAGGAAAGACACCCCTCCTTATACTTTATCTTCCCCTCTTTTTCAACTATCCTTGGGTTTATGAGAACCACCTTTAATGGTGGTGCATCCTCCTTAGGAGATGTATCTATGACCATCACCTTTAAAGGCACCCCTATTTGGTTGGCCGCGAGTCCTACACCTTCCGCATCATACATAGTTTCAAACATATCTTTTATGAGATTCCGAACCTCTTTATCTACGATGTCCACCTCTTGCGTAGGCTTGGTTAAAATCTCCGCAGGGTAGGTGACTATCTTCCTTACCATAGACTCAATTGTAGAATATTCGGGATGTTCTTGAAGTTTGAGGAAAAACTTGCTGAGATCAAGGAAAAGATAGAGAACCTCAAAGCTCTATACAGGAGCGGGAACCCTCAAGTAGAAAAGGAGCTGAGAGATCTTCAAAGAGAGTTCAAGGAAAAGGCAAAGAAAATTTACTCTAACCTTTCCCCTTGGGAGAGGGTTCAGCTGGCAAGACACCCGAGGAGACCGCATACTTCGGACTACATAAAGGGCCTGATAAAGAACTTTGTAGAGATACACGGTGACAGAAGGTTCGGGGACGACAAGGCGATAATAGCGGGGTTTGGTTTTTTCAAGGGTATGCCGGTGGCGGTAATAGGACACGAGAAAGGGAAGAAAACCTCTGAGAGAAAAGAGAGGAACTTCGGAATGCCCCACCCGGAAGGCTACAGGAAAGCTGTAAGGGTAATGAAGCTCGCTCAGAAGTATAGAATGCCACTTATAACCTTCATAGATACTCCGGGAGCTTTTCCCGGCATAGGCGCGGAAGAAAGAGGGCAATCGGAAGCCATTGCGGAGAGTATGATAACGATGGGAAGACTTAAGGTTCCCACGGTAGCGGTTGTCATAGGAGAAGGAGGAAGCGGTGGAGCCCTCGCTTTGGGAGTCGCGGACAGGGTTCTGATAATGGAAAACGCTTACTACTCTGTAATATCTCCTGAAGGGTGTGCAGCTATCCTGTGGAAAGATCAAAGTAAAGTAAAGGAGGCTTCCAAAGCCCTTAAGATAACCGCGGAGGATCTTAAAGCTTTAGGTGTTGTAGACGATATTATCCCCGAACCCTTCCATGCGGGTCACTGGTATCCCGAAAGAACCGTAAGGATAGTGGGATTCTTCCTAAGAAGATGCTTAAAGGAACTCCTTAAAAAGTCTCCAACACAGCTCTTGGAAGAGAGGCTAAAAAAATTCGCTTCTATGGGAGTTTACGAGTCCTTTTGAGATTCTTTCCTGCAGTCAGGACAGAGCCCGTATACGTTAACGGAGTAGCCTTCCGTTTTAAAGCCTTCGAGTTCTTCTGGTATTGAAAGCTCCTGATCCATGTATAGGTCCCTTATGGCACCGCACTTGACGCAAATGAGGTGGTGATGCTCTTCGGTGTTAGCGTCATACCTTGCGGAGCTTCCCCAGTAGCAAACCTTTTTAGCAAGGCCCATCTGCTCTAAGGTTTCTACCGTTCTGTAAACGGTAGCTAAGGATACGAAGGGATACCTCTTTTTTACCTCTTCGTAGATCTCTTCAACGGTCGGATGATTATGGGAATTTATGAGGATCTCGTATACAGCTATTCTCTGGGGTGTTATCTTTAGCCCAGCCTGTCTGCACCTCTCTACAAATCTATTGAGCATCTCCTGTTTTCCTTCCATGATGCTATCTAATATATCAGGTTAAACTTATTTTTCAATAACATTTATCAGCTGATAAGCTCTACCTTTATTTTCTCTCCCTTCACTATACCATACATATCTTTTGCACTCGCTTCCCTGACGAATATCTCTAAAAAACCAAAACTTCCGCAAACGCAACAAAGTTCACCCTCCTTCCCCTGAAGGAAGTGATCGACTATCCTCAGATCAAGGTCCCTGAATAAAGCCCTTTTATATTCACCGCAGGGTATGTTGGTTATAGCGTTTCCGAACCGATCAAAGTAAATAATCTCACCTACCAAAAACCTTCCCTGTTTTTCGATAGCGGGAAAGTTAAGTCTCTTCGTGTAGTTTATCTCTGGTCCGAGCTCTTGGGGAGGAAGTCCCCTCGAAAGTAATCCCACCGCGGGAGCAAAAACGTCCCTCCCGTGAAAGGTTGAGTTTATCCTCGGAAGCATAAACTTCGGATTTTCTATGGAGAAGACCCGAACGCTGTTTTCGAGGTCTTGCACTACAAGATCGAATATGCCGTTGTCCGGCCCGACAAAGGTATAGTCTCCTCCTGTCAAAGCCAGAGCTTTCCTTTCTGATCCTACACCCGGATCTACCACGCATAGGAAGATCGTTCCCTTGGGGAAGTATCTGTAGTGGGCTTTGAGTATGAGGGATCCTTCCAAAATGTTAAAGGGTTCCACCTCGTGGGTGATGTCAACTAATGTTGCGGAAGGGTTGAAAGAAAGGATCACACCTTTGACCGCACCTACAAACCCGTCTTTGGATCCGAAATCCGTAAGCAGGGCTACTACCATTTCCGGTTAAGTTAATATTATGAAGATCATGAGGTGGTATCCGATCCTGTGGGTTTGGGTGGCCTCAGTTATCTTTGCTTCCGACATAGACCGTAAAGAGTTCCTCGAAGACAAAAAACATCTTGAAAAGATAGAGAAACGCCTCAGATACTTAGAGGATCAAATAGATAAGGGGAATACGAGCCGGGAAGTCCTTGGAGAGCTAAACTCCTTAGGACACCCCCTTTACATGATGAAGGAAAAGTATATGCTCTCGGAAAAGCACGGTAAGTTCTACAGGAGGGTAAACGAGGACTACGAAAAGCTCATGCTATTGAAGAGAAAAGTATTCCCTTCCCTGCTTGAAAAAGAAGCTCGCCAAGTGAAGGCGGGTGTGTGTGAGATCAGGGCGGAAGGTAAGGATATGAGAACCATACACGTTAAGATGAAGGACCCGGAGGACGAGAAAAAAGTCCTCAGACTTTTAACGGACACACAGCTCGGAAGCGCTCACCTGATAGGTGTGGAAGAGATAAAGTTTTCTAAATGCAACTAAAAGGAAAGAACATACTTATCGGTGTTTGCGGAGGTATAGCCCTATACAAGATCCCGGATCTAATCAGACAACTCAGGAGACTCGACGCTCAAGTGAAGGTAATAATGACCCCCTTCGCTAAAGAGTTCATAGGGGAAATTACCTTTAAAACCCTCACGGGAAATCCCGTATACGTCGATTGGTCCCTTGACCCTTTAGCTCACATAAACCTTGCCCGTTGGGCGGACGTGTTCCTGATAGCACCTTGCACCGTAAACACACTTTCTAAAATAGCTTTGGGAATAGGGGACAACCTGCTTACTACCACAGTCTTAGCCTACAAGGGTCCCCTCATAATCGCCCCCGCGGCCAACACCGTTATGCTAAAGAATCCTTCGGTTCAGGAAAATCTCCAAAAACTGAAAGAGAGAGGGATAACGGTAATAGATCCCGAATACGGGATCCTCGCCTGTGAAGAAGAAGGTGAGGGAAAGCTCGCGAGTGTAGAGAGACTCCTGGATTGGATCTTTTGGGTCCTTGAGGAGAAAACTTGGAAAGGGATCGACGTTCTCGTAACCTGCGGTTCTACGAGAGAATACATAGATCCTGTTAGGTTTATCTCCAACGATTCGAGCGGAAAGATGGGCTTTGCCCTTGCAAGGGTGCTCAGGTGGAAGGGAGCTAACGTGAAACTTATAGCGGGATACACAACCGCCAAAGAGCCGCCTGAGATCCCGATAACGAGGGTAAGGACCTCTAAAGAAATGTTTGAAAGGGTATCGGAGGAATTTAAAAACGCTAAGGTAATTTTCATGAACGCTGCGGTCAGTGACTACAGGCCCGTAAAGACGGAAAACCACAAGATAAAGAAGACCAAAGACAGGATCCTTTTGGAACTTCAAAGAA